>NZ_WXYH01000357.1:0-43073 GCF_009872365.1 Rhodococcus sp. T7 | reverse complement strand
AAGAAGGTCCGCAAGGTCGAGTTCATCGACCTCGTCCCCAAGTCCGCCGCAGGCAAAATCCTCCGCAAGGACCTCCGGGCCGGCGAGGCCCGCCGGAGCTGACGGCGGGGGTTCACGGCGCGAGGGTTCCGGCAGGCATGCCAGGATGAACGGCATGAGTACCGGAACCCTTGTGCTGCTCCGCCACGGCGAGAGCGAATGGAATGCGCTCAACTTGTTCACCGGCTGGGTGGACGTTCACCTGACCGATAAGGGCATCGCCGAGGGCAAGCGCGCCGGCGAATTGCTGCTCGAGCACGACCTGCTCCCCGACGTGCTGTACACGTCGCTGCTGCGCCGCGCCATCAGCACCGCCAACATCGCACTCGACACGGCAGACCGGCACTGGATTCCCGTCGTCCGCGACTGGCGCCTCAACGAGCGCCACTACGGCGCCCTGCAGGGACGCAACAAGGCGCAGGTCAAGGAGAAGTACGGCGACGAGCAGTTCATGCTGTGGCGCCGCAGCTACGACACCCCGCCGCCCAAGATCGAGCCGGGCAGCGAGTACAGCCAGGACACCGATCCCCGCTACGCGAACCTCGACGAGGTCCCGCTCACGGAGTGCCTGAAGGACGTCGTCGTCCGCCTGATCCCGTACTGGGAAGAGACCATCTCGGCCGACCTGTTGGCCGGCAAGACCGTCCTGATCACCGCGCACGGCAACTCGCTGCGCGCCCTCGTCAAGCACCTCGACGGAATCTCCGACGAGGACATCGCCGGGCTGAACATCCCCACGGGCATCCCGCTGCGCTACGACCTGGACGAGAATCTGAAGCCGCTCAACCCGGGCGGGACCTACCTCGACCCCGAGGCGGCCGCCGCAGGCGCTGCCGCGGTCGCGAACCAGGGCGGGAAGTAACCCGTGCAACCGGCCGGACGTCCTGTTCGCGGGACGTCCGGCCAACAGCAGGTTAACTGCGGACGAAGACTCCGGTTGTCGCGTGTGACGTGCGCGGAAATGCCTGGACCCTGCGTAACCGGCCCGCCGCGCGAACGTACGATTCAGGCGTGAGTGTTGTTCAAGCCGTCTTGCTTGCCATCGTGGGCGGCTTCGTCGGTTACCTCGTCGGTGGCGTGCTGATCCCCATGCTCTCCACCCGGCAGGCTCAGCGAATGGAAGAGACGTCCGGGCTCACGATGTCGCAGGTCCTCGACCTGATCGTGCTGGCGTCCGAGAGCGGCATCGCCGTGGTCGACCAATTCCACGACGTCGTCCTGTTCAACCCCCGCGCCGAAGAGCTGGGCCTGGTGCGGAACCGGCTCGTCGACGACCGTGCGTGGGTGGCGGCGCTCCGCGTCCTCGAAACCGGTGAACCCGTCGAGGTCGACCTGAGCACCAAGACCCCGCAGCGGGGACGCGACCGGATCGCGGTGCGCGGCACCGCACGCCTGCTCAGCAAGGAAGACCACAACTTCGTGGTCCTGTTCGCCGACGACGACTCCGAGCAGGTGCGGATGGAAGCGACCCGCCGCGACTTCGTCGCCAACGTCAGCCACGAACTCAAGACCCCGGTCGGGGCGATGGGACTGCTCGCGGAGGCACTTCTCGAATCGGCCGACGACCCCGAGTCGGTCCGGCACTTCGGTGAACGCGTGCTCGGTGAATCCGTCCGGCTCGGCAAGATGGTCACCGAACTGATCGCGCTGTCCCGGCTGCAGGGCGCCGAGAAGCTGCCCGACCTCGAGGCCGTCTCCGTCGACGAGGTGGTCGACGAGGCCCTGCAGCGGTGCAAGATCTCCGCAGAGGCCGCAGGCATCGCCGTCACCACCGACCACCACAGCGGCTACGAAGTGCTCGGCGACCGCGCGCTGCTCGTCACCGCGCTGTCCAACCTGGTGCAGAACGCCATCGCCTATTCGCCGAAGGGATCCCCGGTCTCGGTGAGCCGGTCGATCCGCGGCGACAACGTGGCGATCTCGGTGACCGACCGCGGCGAAGGCATCGCCAAGGCAGACCAGGAACGCGTCTTCGAACGTTTCTTCCGCGTCGACAAGGCACGGGCCCGGGCGACCGGCGGAACCGGGCTCGGCCTCGCGATCGTCAAGCACGTGGCCGCCAACCACAACGGATCGATCGACTTGTGGAGCAAGCCCGGAACAGGTTCGACGTTTACCCTGCAGATTCCTGCACACATCGAGACAGTAGAGACGAACGGCGGGGACGCCGACGGCGGAACTGTCGGGAGGAGAGAAACCGGTATGGAGGCCAAGCGATGACAAGTGTGCTGATCGTGGAAGACGAGGAGTCACTGGCCGACCCACTGGCCTTCCTGCTCCGCAAGGAAGGATTCGAGACGACGATCGTCGGCGACGGACCGTCCGCGCTCGCCGAGTTCGACCGGGCCGGTGCCGACATCGTCCTCCTCGACCTCATGCTGCCCGGCATGAGCGGCACGGACGTCTGCAAGCAACTCCGCAGCCGATCCGGTGTCCCCGTCATCATGGTGACGGCACGGGACAGCGAGATCGACAAGGTGGTGGGCCTCGAACTCGGCGCCGACGACTACGTCACCAAGCCGTACTCCGCGCGGGAACTGATCGCCCGCATCCGCGCCGTGCTGCGACGCGGCGTCGACAGCGAACTCGACGTCGCGCAGGATTCGGCCGTCCTCGAGGCCGGACCCGTCCGGATGGACGTCGAACGGCACGTGGTCCAGGTGAACGGTGAGGCCGTCACGCTGCCGCTCAAGGAGTTCGACCTCCTCGAGTATCTGCTGCGGAACTCGGGCCGGGTGCTCACCCGCGGACAGTTGATCGACCGGGTGTGGGGCGCGGACTATGTCGGCGACACCAAGACCCTCGACGTGCACGTCAAGCGTCTGAGGTCGAAGATCGAGACCGACCCGGCCAAGCCGGAACACCTCGTCACCGTCCGCGGGCTGGGCTACAAACTGGAGGCGTGAGCGGACGCGCCCGTCACAGTTGCACACGAATTCGTCAGCCGCACAGGCAATTGCCGGTGCGGCTGACGAATTCGTGGGCTTTTGTCGGAACGGGCGCCTGTCAGAACGGGTTGTACACGTAGACACCGCGGAACGGCGCCGAGATGATCTGCGTGATCGCGTGCTCGCGGCCCTGGTCGTCGAACTGCCTGCAGTAGACCGCGACGTAGTGTCCGTCGCCCTTGCACTCGATGACCCGGCCGGTTCCGTACGGGCTCAGCACGAGTGCGCGGTCGCCCTTGTCGCCGAAGGCGCCGGGATCGAACGGTGCGACGAAGTTCGCCGTCTTGTCGTAGAAGGTGTTCCAGTCCGGGGTCGGGTCGGCGGACGCGGTCGGCGCGAGGGCGAGCGTGGCAGCGGCGGTCAGCAGGGCACCGGTCAGAATGCGAGCGAACATGATCTCTCCCGTCGTGGCTGTGCCCGGAATGGGGCAGCGACGGCTAAATCGACCGGTGGGTCCGATCCGTTACCCGGCGGGCTTCTTCTGCGCGGCCACGGTGGCGGGATGCACGGCGACGAGTCCGAGGCCTGCCCTGCGCTTGCACAGCTTCGCCAATTCCGCGTACGCGGCCTTGCCGAGCAGTTCCGTCAACTCCGGCGCGTACGACTCCCAGACGGCCTTGGCGCCCACATGGGCGTCGGGTGAGCCCGAGCAGTACCAGTCCAGGTCCGAGCCGCCCTCACCCCAGCCGCGCCGGTCGTACTCGGTGATGGTGGTCTTGAGGATCTGCTCGCCGTCCGGGCGTTCCACCCACTCCTGGGTGCGGCGGATCGGGAGCTGCCAGCACACGTCCGGCTTGACCTCGAGCGGCTCGATTCCGCGCTTGAGCGCCATCGAGTGCAGCGCGCAACCGATGCCGCCCTCGAAGCCCGGGCGGTTCAGGAAGATGCAGGCCCCCTGATACCGGCGGGTGCGCAGCGCGGGCTCGTCCTCGAGGTCGTCCTCCTCGACGTACCCCTTCTTGCCGAGTCCCTTGTCCATGAACTGCCAGTCCTCGGGTGTGAGCAGCTTCACTGACTCGTTCAGCTTCTCCAGATCCTCCTCGTCGGAGAGGAACGCGCCGTGCGAACAGCAGCCGTCGTCCGGCCGGTCGCCGATGATGCCCTGGCAGGCCGGGGTGCCGAACACGCAGGTCCAGTGGGATAGCAACCACGTCATGTCCGCGGCGATGAGGTGCTCGGCGTTGTCGGGATCGGGAAATTCGACCCATTCGCGAGCGAAGTCGAGGGGTACTTCGGGGCTGGGTGTCATCTTGTGTGAACGCCCTGCTTTACGTGCTGTCACAAAGCCCGACGGTAGACCCAGTACCGTGTCAATGTGCGACTAGGGGTACTCGACGTCGGAAGCAACACCGTCCATCTTCTCGTAGTGGACGCCCACAGGGGCGGCCACCCCACACCGATGAGTTCGACCAAGTCGACTCTGAGGCTGGCGGAGAACACCGACGACAGGGGTGACATCACCACTCAGGGCGCAGATCGCCTGGTCATGACGGTGGCAGATTTCTCCAGCATCGCGAGGACATCCGGGTGCGGTGAACTCATGGCCTTCGCGACGTCCGCCGTCCGCGACGCCAACAACTCGGACGACGTGCTGGCGCGCGTGCACGACGAGACCGGCGTGACGCTCGAGGTCCTGTCGGGTGTCGACGAGGCGCGGCTGACGTTCCTCGCCGTGCGCCGCTGGTTCGGCTGGAGCGCGGGCCGCATCCTGAACCTCGACATCGGCGGCGGATCCCTCGAACTGACGACGGGCGGCGACGAGGACCCGGACGTCGCGCTGTCGCTGCAACTCGGCGCGGGGCGGCTCACCCGGGACTGGCTCGAGGAGGACCCGCCCGGCAAGCGCCGGGTGGCGGTGCTGAGGGACTGGCTGGACGCCGAACTGACCGTCCCGTCGAAGGAACTGCGCGCGGCAGGGCAGTGGGACCGGGCCGTCGGCACGTCCAAGACGTTCCGCTCGCTGGCCCGGTTGACGGGCGCCGCCCCGTCCGGCGCAGGCCCGCGGGTCAAGCGCACGCTCACCGCCAGCGGTCTCAGGCAACTCATAGCTTTCATTTCGCGGATGACGGCCTCGGACCGTGCAGAATTGGAAGGGGTGAGCTCCGACAGGTCGCAGCAGATCGTGGCCGGAGCACTCGTTGCGGAGGCCAGCATGAGAGCACTGGGCGTGGAGGAACTCGAAATCTGCCCCTGGGCTCTGCGCGAGGGTTTGATCCTCCGCAAGCTCGATACGGAAATGGGCGGTGAATTGATGGTGGGTGCTCGATGACCGAGGACAGTCAGCAGATCTCTGTGTCAGAGCTGCTCAAACGCAACGGGCAGCAGGTGGAGTCCCGGGGCGGGCGCCGTCGGCGCGGTGTCGCGGGAGGAATCTCCGTCGCCGAGTTGACCGGTGAAATTCCGGTGGTCCGGGATCCGTCCGATTCGCGGGCACTCGAACCCGAACCGGAACAGGAACCCGCCGCGCCCGAGCCGTCGCGCACGCCCGCGCCGGCAGCACCGTCTGCGCGCGCCGACGAGCGCACCGCGGCATTCAAGGCTCCGGTCGACGACAGCGACGAGGACGACGACGAACCCATCGCCAGTCGCCCCGCCGGCCGTGGCCGCGCCGTGGTGTCGGGCGGGACGTCCCGCGATCACCAGGGAACGTGGGTCAGCCGCGCAGTCCGGAAGGAACCGCCTGCGCCGGAGTCCGCGGCTTCCACACCGGCTCCGACCGTCGCCGCCCCGGCCGTGAAGAAGCCGGAGCCGGCCCCGACCGTCGCCGCTCCGCGCGTGACACCGGCGCCGAAGACCGAAACCCCGGCCAAGCCCAACACAACGGCCAAGGCCGAACCGGCCGCGAAGTCCGACGCACCCGCGAAGTCCGAGGCACCGGCGAAACCCGGAATGCCGGCGAAGGCGGGTGCGGCAGCGAAGTCGGACTCCGCAGCGAAGTCGAATGCCGCAGCGGCGTCGAACGGCGCGTCGAAGTTCGTGAAGACGCCGAAGCCGGAAGCTCCCGCCAAGGCGAAGCCGGAACCCGCGCTACTGTCCGGATCGACGCTGGCCGGCGACCTGATGCGCCAGTCCCGGGACTCGGACGCGGCGAACGCGGCCGAAAAGACGGACCTCATCGAGGCCGCCACCGACGAGGCGGACACCGAGAAGCGCGACGGCGACACGCAGAAGTCCGACACCCCGCGCCGTTCCCGCAAGGAGGCGAAGGCCGAGGCCGCGAAGGCGGAGAAGGCAGGCAAGGGCGAGGCCGGCGAGAACTCCACCCGCGAGTGGGTCGTTCTCATCGGTCAGGGTGTCGTGGCCGTCATCGCCGGGGCCCTGCTCTTCAAGGGTTTCGAGAAGCTGTGGGACGTCTTCCCGTGGGTCGCGCTGATTCTGGCGCTGCTCGTCATCGTGGGCCTGGTCGCCATGGTCCGCATCCTGCGTCGCACCGACGACATCACCAGTTTCGTGATCGCCGTCGTCGTCGGGATGATCGTCACTCTGGGGCCGTTAGCCTTCATGCTTGCGTCGGGCTGAGTTGCTCATGGTCGGGGACAGTGGGCACGAGCAGGTTCGACGGTCACCGCGCGGGCGGAAGGTACTGGTAGGCCTGTCGACGGCCTCGGTGTACCCGGAGAACACCGAGGCGGCCTTCCGGTACGCGGCCGATCTCGGATACGACGGCGTCGAACTGATGGTGTGGGCCGAATCGGTCAGCCAGGACGCCGCCGCCGTAGCCGCGCTGGTGCGCAGGTACGCGATCCCGGTTCAGGCGATCCACGCGCCGTGCCTGCTCATCTCGCAGCGGGTGTGGGGCGCCGACCCCGTCGCGAAGCTGGAGCGGTCCGTCCGCACCGCCGAATCGCTCGGGGCGGCGAGCGTCGTGGTGCACCCCCCGTTCCGCTGGCAGCGCCGGTACGCCGACGGCTTCGCCGATCAGGTGGCCGAACTGGAACAGCGCAGCGACGTGATCGTCGCGGTCGAGAACATGTTCCCCATGCGGGCGGACGGCTTCTTCGGCAGCAAGGAGAGATCCGCCCAGCGGTTGCGGCGGCGCGGCGGACCGGGGGCGGCGCTGTCGGCATTCAGCCCGTCCTACGACCCCACCGATTCGGGGCACGCCCACTACACGCTCGACCTGTCGCACACGGCCACGGCCGGGATGGATGCGATGAAACTGGCGGAGCGGATGGGGGAGGGCCTCGCGCATCTCCACCTCGCGGACGGCCGGGGTGCGTCGATGGACGAGCACCTCATTCCCGGTCACGGCGCCCAACCGTGCGCGCAGCTGTGCCGGCACCTCGTCGACACCGGGTTCGACGGGCAGGCGGTGGTCGAGATCAACACGCAGAACGCCCGAACCCAGCGGGAACGGTCGTCGATGCTGGCGCAGGCGCTGGCCTTCGCCCGTGAACATCTCGAACCGGGCCGCGCCGCGTCGGGGTCGCCGCGCAGCCACTCCGGTGGCGATCACGACGACACCTGACATGTCTGCCGAGTTCTTCCTGCGGTAAGCTCGGGGCCACATTGGATAGTTTCAGTATCCAGTCGAGTTGCCGAAGGAGGGGCCGTGCGCGTTTCCGAGTTGGTCGCCCGCACCGGCGTACCGCTCGCGACGGTGAAGTACTACCTGCGCGAAGGCCTGCTGATGCCCGGCGAGGCGACGAGCGCCACCCAGGCGAAGTACGGCGAGGAGCACGTACAGCGCCTGGGCCTCGTCAAGGCGCTGGCCGGCGCCGGGCTCCCGATTCCGCGTATCCGGGAGATACTCCGCCTCGTCGACCATCCCGACGGCTCGCTGTTCGAGGTGCTCGGCCAGGCCATCGCGCAACTCCCCCCGTACCTCGACACCCCCGCCGCCGACGACGAGGCCGACGAGTTCCCGCGGGCCCGCGCCGTCCTCGACAGGCTCGGGCAGGTGTACGACCCCGGGTACGTCGCGGTCGGTCAGCTCGAACGTGCACTCGCGGCCCTCGAAGAAGCCGGCATCCCGATGACCGACGACCGACTCGACGCCTACGGGCGCCACGTGCGCGGGATCGCCGAGATCGACATCGGGCTCATGCCCACCGCATCGGCCGAGGATGCGATCCGGTACGCGGTGCTGGGCACGGCCGTCTACGAACCGGTGATCGCCGCGATGCGCCGGCTCGCACACCAGGACGTCGCGCAGAAGCGTCTCCGGAACCCCGAAGAACAGGACCAGCAGTGAGCTCAACTCCCTTCCGCGATCTCAACGTCCTCACCGCTGCCGGTGACGGGACCTACCGGGCGTCGATCGACCCGATCTGGACGATCGGCCCCAAGGTGCACGGCGGTTCGATGATGTCGCTCTGTGCCGCCGCCGCCCGCAGGCGACTGCTCGACGAGACCGGCGATGCCGGGCCGTCCCGGGTGCAGCCCCTCGCGGTCGGGGCCAACTACCTGTCCGCCCCCGATCCGGGCGAGGTGACGCTGTCGACGACGGTGCGCAAGCAGGGCAAGCAGGTGTCGTTCGTCGACGTGGAGCTGACGCAGGGCGACCGCGTCGCCGTCCGCGCGTCGGTCACGCTCGGCGTGCCCGACATCGGGGAACCGCAGTACAGCGGGGACCACGCCCTGTCGCGGCTCCCGGTGGAACCGCCCGCCGACGCCGTCGTGCTCACGACCGACCACCCGATGGGGCAGATCGTGCACGTGGCCCAGGGCTGCGACATGCGGGTGGACGGGACGTCGGCGCACTTCCTGACCGGCAACCAGGGCGAACCCGAGGTCCGCATGTGGGTGCGACCGCGCGCGGGCGACGAGAGCGACCCCGACACGGCGGCCCTGTTCGCGATCATGACCGGCGACATCAGCGCCCCCGTGACGATGAACCGCGGCATGTTCGGCTGGGCGCCCACGGTCCAGCTGACCACCTACCTGCGCAGGCAGCCCGCACCGGGCTGGCTGCGCGTGATGGCCAGCAGCACGGTGCTCGGCGGCGCCTGGTTCGAGGAGGACCACACCGTCCTCGACTCGACCGGGGCGATCGTCGTGCAGAGCCGGCAACTGGCGATGATCCCCCGCTAGGAGGACGCCGCAGAGCGTCGTGGCAGGCTGTTCGCCATGACGAGAATTGCGGTAATCGGAGGCGGCAAGATCGGCGAGGCCCTCATCTCGGGGCTTCTGCAGGCAGGTCACGCCGTCAAGGATCTGGTGGTGGCCGAGCAGCACCCGGCACGCGCCGACGAGCTGGCCGCGGCGTACTCGGTGCGGGTCACCACCCCCACCGACGCCGCCGAAGGCGCCGACGTCATCGTGATGGCCGTCAAGCCGGGAGACGTCGAGTCCGCGCTCACCGAGGTGTCCAAGGTGGAACTCGACGGCGAGCGCGAGCAGCTGCTCGTCTCCCTCGCTGCAGGCATCCCCACCGCCTTCTACGAGACGAGACTGCCCGCAGGGTTCCCCGTGGTCCGGGTCATGCCCAACACGCCCATGCTGGTCGGTGAGGGCGTCAGCGTGCTTGCGCCGGGCAGGCACGTGAAGAAGGAACACCTCGAACTGGTCCGCGGCGTCCTGTCGTCGGTCGGCAAGGTCGTCGTCGTCCCCGAATCTCAGATCGACGCCGTCACCGCCGTCTCCGGCTCCGGTCCGGCCTATTTCTTCCTGGTCGCCGAGGCCATGATCGACGCCGGCGTGGGGCTCGGACTGACTCGGGCGACCGCGACCGAGCTGGTCGTGCAGACCATGGTCGGCTCCGCAGCCATGCTGGACAGGTCGGGGGAGAGTGCGACCGAACTTCGTGCCGCCGTGACTTCGCCCGGCGGAACCACCGCGGCGGCAATCCGCCGATTGGAGGGAAACGGACTCCGAACGGCTTTTTTCGACGCCCTCGAAGCCGCGAAAATTCGTTCTGCCGAACTCGGCACGACGACCGAATGAATATTCGATTGCCCACACCCGTCGCAGTAACCCCATCCGTCCCGCTAAGCTCGAAGTAGCACGTGCGTGTCTGTTCCGCCGGAGGGGAAGCCGGCGGCGCGAGACGTGCCGGAGGTAAGTGGTTGATGACGTCTGCAAAAAAGCCGTCCAAGGGCTCGGCCCCGGACGGACAACCGGCACTGGCCGGAACGCAATTTCTCACCGTCGCCGAGGTAGCGACGCTGATGAGAGTGTCCAAGATGACTGTGTATCGGTTGGTGCACAGCGGCGAACTGCCCGCCGTCCGCGTGGGCCGTTCGTTCAGAGTGCATGCGAAAGCAGTGCACGACTACCTCGAAACCTCGTACTTCGACGCCGGTTGACCGGTCGGCACGAAGAGGGTCATCGACCTCGGTTTTCGAGGAGAGGACCCGCACCGGTACGATTAGCGACTGTCGTACCAGCCAGCTGGTGTCGTAAGGCGCTGAGCTAGTTAAAACGAGGCCCAGGCGCCAGAGTGGCGCGAGCGTACGTGATCGGCGTGCGCAGGAACGCTAGAGAAGAACGTGAGGGACACCCGCTATGGGTTCAGTGATCAAGAAGCGACGCAAGCGCATGTCGAAGAAGAAGCACCGTAAGCTGCTTCGCCGCACCCGAGTGCAGCGCAGGAAACTCGGTAAGTAAAGAGTTGCGTCTGGATGCCCGTCACCTCCGGTGGCGGGCATCCTTCGTTTCACGGCGGGCCTGTCGCGTATTGGGCGACCGACCAATTGTCGTTGTGCGGAGCGCCATCCCCCTCCTGCACGTATCGTTGACGTCACTCGCTACGTGATCGGGGGTCTTATGGTTGTGAGTGACGAAGACAGTACTACGCGGACGGCGGTGCCGCGCGTCGTGCTTGTCACTGGGGCAAGCAGGTTTCTGGGTGGATACCTGGTCACCCGGCTCGCTCAGAATCCGGCCATCGAGCGAGTGATCGCGGTGGATGCGGTGTCGCCGAGCAAGGACATGTTGCGCCGCATGGGCCGCGCCGAGTTCGTGCGCGCCGACATCCGGAATCCCTTGATCGGCAAGGTTATTCGTAACGCCGAGGTCGACACCGTCGTGCACGCGTCGACGTTGGCGCGCCCGCCGAAGTCGGGTAGTCGCGCGGCCATGAAGGACATGAACGTCATCGGCGCGATGCAGTTGTTCGCCGTCTGCCAGAAGGCCCCGAGCGTCCGCAAGGTCGTGTTGCGTTCGGCCTCCGTGGTCTACGGCTGCAGCGCCAAGGACCCGGCGAAGTTCACCGAGGAGATGAGCGCGCGGCGCCGCCCGGCGGGCGCGTACGCGCGGGACTGCATCGAGATCGAGGGATATCTGCGCGGAATGGGGCGCAGGCGCCCCGACATCGACGTGTCGATCGTCCGCCTCGCACCGCTGGTCGGGCCGCGACTCAACGCGACGGTCGCGCAGTACCTCACCTCACCGGTCGTGCCGACCATTCTCGGACGGGACGCACGCCTGCAGGTCCTGCACGAGGAGGACGCGCTGGCCGCACTCGAACGGGCCACGGTGTCGGGTCCGGCGGGCACGTTCAACGTCGCAGGCGACGGCATCGTCATGATGTCGCAGGCCATCCGCCGCGCCGGGCGGATCGAGGTCCCGATGCCGTTCGGGTTGTTCCGCAACGTCGGGCGTGCGCTGATGGGTCCGGTGATGCGGTCGTACACCACAGAACAACTCGAATACTTTCATTTCGGTTGCGGTCTGGACACCACTCGCATGCGAACCGAACTATCCTTCGAGCCACGGTGGACTTCGATGCAGGCGCTCGACGACTTCGCTCGCGCGGCAGGCGTCAAGGCGATCATCAAGAACGAATGGGTCGACGCAGCAGAAAACGCACTACTCGCTCTTACCGGCACGGCGAAAGGGGAGAGGTGAACGAAGTGGCGAAGGTCATTCCGTTGCACGGTGCGACAGCCGCGCGCGGGACCGCTATCGGACGTTCGAGGCGTGAGCAGAGCGAGAGCAGACATCCGTCGGCGATGCCGCCACCTGCCGTGATCACCCCACCCGAGCCCGTCACCGAGTCTTCGGCCGTCGACGCCGTCCGCCACGCCCTGGCCGAGCAGATCGTCAACACCGCCGAGTTCCTGCGCCGCCGGCTCTCGGGCGACTATCACGTCGACGACTTCGGCTACGACCCCCACTTCGCCGAGAACGTGTGGCTCCCCATCCTGCGTCCGCTGTTCGACAAATGGTTCCGCGTCGAGGTCAGCGGTCTGGAGAACATCCCGTCGACCGGCGGTGCGCTGGTGGTCGCCAACCATGCCGGTGTGCTGCCCATCGACGGCCTGATGACCTCGGTCGCCGTTCACGATCATCACCCAGCGCATCGCCCGTTGCGGATGCTGGCCGCCGATATGGCGTTCGAGATGCCGCTGGTCGGTGGTGTCGCCCGCAAGGCAGGCCACACGCTCGCGTGCCACCCGGACGCGGTGCGCCTGCTGCAGGACGGGGAGGTCGCGGCCGTGTTCCCCGAAGGTTTCAAGGGCATCGGCAAACCGTTCAGCGAACGCTACAAGTTGCAGCGGTTCGGCCGCGGTGGGTTCGTGTCCGCCGCCATGCGGACCGGTGCGCCGATCATTCCGTGCTCGATCGTGGGGTCCGAGGAGATCTACCCGAAGATCGGTGAACTCGGGACGCTCGCCCGGCTGCTCGGGATGCCGTACTTCCCGGTGACCCCGCTCTTCCCGCACTTCGGACCGCTCGGGCTCGTGCCGCTGCCGTCGAAGTGGTACATCGAGTTCGGCAAGCCGATCGTCACCGACACCTACGACGCGTCGGCGGCCGACGACCCGATGGAACTGTTCGAGGTCACCGACCACGTCCGGGAGACCATCCAGCAGACGCTGTACCGGCTCCTCGCGAAGCGCCGGAACGTGTTCCTGGGCTGAGCCGCGGCGGGCGGCTCAGGCCGCCTGTTCGCGGCGTCGCGCGACGATCGCGGCAAGTGCGCCGCCTGCCGCGCCGAGGAGTAGGGCGGTGGGGACGCCGATCTTGGCAGCCTTGCGTCCGGTCCGGAAGTCGCGGATCTCCCAGCCCCGGTTCTTGGCGAGCTCGCGCAGATCGGTGTCGGGGTTGATCGCGACCGCGGTCCCGACGAGCGACAGCATCGGCACGTCGTTGTGGCTGTCCGAGTAGGCGGTGCAGCGCTTGAGGTTGAGGCCCTCGCGGACCGCCAGGGCGCGCACGGCGTGCGCCTTGCCGAGGCCGTGCAGGATGTCGCCGACCAGACGTCCGGTGAACATCCCGTCCTCGCTCTCGGCGACCGTGCCGAGGGCGCCGGTGAGACCGAGACGCTTCGCGATGACCTGCGCCAGCTCCACCGGGGTCGCGGTGACGAGCCACACCTGCTGTCCGGCGTCGAGGTGCATCTGCGCCAGCGCCCGGGTGCCGGGCCAGATCTTGTCGGCGATGACCTCGTCGTAGATCTCCTCACCGAGCCGGGCGAGTTCGGCCGTCGACCGGCCGGAGACGAATGACAGGGCCTTCTCGCGGCCGGAGGCGACGTCGTCGCTGCTCTCCTTACCGGTGATGCGGAACTTGACCTGCTTCCATGCGAAGTCGACCAGGTCGGACGTCTTCAGATACTTGCGGGCGGCGAGCCCGCGGGCGAAGTGGATGATCGAGGCGCCCTGGACCATCGTGTTGTCGACGTCGAAGAACGCGGCGGCCGTCAGGTCGAGGGGAACGTCGTGTTCGACCAGTTCGGTGTCTTCGCCGGACGCGACGTGAAGAGCGAGGGCCGCGTCGGCGCTGGCCTCACCTGCGACGTTGGCACGTACCTCGGCTTCGCTGGGTCCCAGCGGATTCCTGAACTGGCGCCGGCCCGGGAGGATGATCCCCGCCAGACCTGAACCGAAACCCGAGCCGTTCGGTAGTGATCGCGCAGGCACTCGCACCTCCCGTATCGCAGAAGCCTCTGGGAGCAGCCTATCCCCCGAATCGGGGACGGGGCGGATGGATGGCCCCGCGGGGGGAACTGTGTGACGTTCATCTCCGAGCCGATTGGCGTCCGCGGACCCCGAAACGGCACAGTGACTCCACCGGAGGCGTCGAAAGGAAGTGACGGGGCATGGGCACGGGCGGACACGAGGTGACGCTTCTCACGAGGGCGGGGTGCGGTGCGTGCGCGCCGGCCCGCGAGCGGCTGCTGGTTCTGTGCGAGGAGTTCGGGCTGGAACTGACGTGCATAGACGTCGACGAGGCGGCGGCCACCGACCCCGAGATCCGGGCCGAATTCGGTGACCGATTGCCGGTGGTGTTGCTCGACGGACGTGAGCACAGTTACTGGGAGGTCGACGAAGAGCGCCTTCGCTCGGATTTACGCAAGTAAGGGAACCCTAAAAGGGCGATCTTCCGATGCCGTGCAGGTAGGACCGCATGTCGCGCAGTCGCAGCGACTTTGTGCATGGGTTCACAAGCAGTTACCGTGGTGTGAACAATTCCCCGGAGCATCGTGAAGAACGGCATCGAATGCCGGTCGGACGAGGAGCCAACGACGTGACCGAAACGCACCAGACGCATGGGTCTGTGGCCCCTGGCGTCACGGGGGCGGTCGGGCGGTCTGTGGTCGGGTCACCGGCCCCCTCGGTCACCGGCGCGGCCCCGCTCCCCGAATCGCGGGACATCCCCCAGGCTACGGTGACGCGCCTCGCGACGTACCTGCGGGTCCTCGGAGTGCTGACCGAACGCGGCACGATCATCGTCTCGAGCGAGGAACTCGCCGCCGCTTCGGGTGTCGGCTCGGCGAAGCTTCGCAAGGACCTTTCCTTCCTGGGGCCGAACGGCGTGCGCGGCGTCGGCTACGACGTGACGCGCCTGCGGGCCCGCATCGAGCGGGCGCTCGGCCTGGACCGCGGACACAAGGTGGTGCTCGTCGGCGTCGGCAACCTCGGCCAGGCGCTCGCCGGCTACGGCGGTTTCGGTCGTCGCGGGTTCTCCATGGTCGGACTGTTCGACAGCGACCCGGCCCGGGTCGGTGCGCCGGTGGGCGATCTCACCGTGCGGCACGTCGACGAACTCGAGCAGGCCTGCGTCGAACTCGAAGCCACTATCGGCGTCATCTCGACCCCTGAGGAGGCAGCGCAGGAAGTCGCCGACCGCCTCGTGCGCGCCGGACTGCGCTGCATCCTCAGCTTCTCGCCCACCTCCCTCGACGTCCCCGATCACGTCGAGATGCGCCGCGTCGACCTCGCGGTCGAAATGCAGGTCCTGTCGTTCAACAGCGCACGCAACACGGAATCGGTACCCACCGCTCCCCGCGTCCGCATCGGACATTCGGCTGTCCCGTCCACCGCACCAAGAAACGGATCAGTGATCGCGCCGTGAGTGTTCTACTTGTCGGGGTCTCGCACAGGACGGCCCCGGTGCCGGTTCTCGAGCGGGTGGCTGTCACCGACACCGATCGCCCGAAGTTGACGGACAAGCTTCTGGCGTCGTCGCACATCTCGGAGGCGATGATCGTCTCCACCTGCAACCGGGTGGAGATCTACGCCGTCGTCGATGCGTTCCACGGTGCGCTGGCCGAGGTCGGCGAACTGCTCGCCGACCATTCGGGGCTCGATCTCACCGATCTGCACCGGCACGCGTACGTCCGCTACAGCGAGGCTGCGGCGGAGCACCTGTTCGCCGTGGCCAGCGGTCTCGACTCGATGGTCATCGGCGAGCAGCAGATCCTGGGGCAGATCCGGACCGCGTACGCGTCCTCCGACGCCCAGCAGGCCGCGGGCCGCACGCTGCACGAACTCGCACAGCAGGCGCTGCGCGTCGGCAAGCGGGTGCACTCGGAGACCGGCATCGACTCCGCGGGCGCGTCCGTCGTGTCCGTGGCCCTCGACCGCGCCGCCGGCATCGTCGGCGCAGGCGGACTGACCGGACGCACCGCCGTCGTGGTCGGCGCCGGATCGATGGGCGGCCTGTCCGTCGCACACCTCACCCGTGCCGGAATCGGCCGCATCGTCGTCGTGAACCGCACCAAGGAGCGTGCCGAACACCTCGCCGACACGGCCCGCTCCAACGGCGTCGCAGCGGAGGCCCTCGAACTGGCCGAACTCCCGGACGCGATGGCCCAGGCAGACGTCCTCGTGACCTGTACCGGCGCGGTCGGCGCCGTCGTCACGCTCGCGGACACCCACCGCGCGCTGGCACAGCCCGGCCGCGACGCCGAACGTCCCCTCGTCATCTGCGACCTCGGACTGCCCCGCGACGTCGAACCCGCCGTGTCCGGTCTGCCCGGGGTCACCGTCCTCGACATGGAATCGCTGCAGCGCGATCCCGCCGCGGGCGCGGCCGCATCCGACGCGGACGCCGCGCGGACGATCGTCGCCGCCGAACTCGCCAACTACCTCGCGGGCCAGCGGCTGGCTGAGGTCACGCCGACCGTCACGGCCCTGCGCCAGCGCGCGGCGGACGTGGTCGAGGCGGAGCTCATGCGACTGGATTCGCGTCTGCCCGGACTCGACGATCCCGAGCGCGACGAGGTCGCGCGCACAGTGCGGCGAGTGGTCGACAAACTCCTGCACGCACCCACCGTCCGGGTGAAGCAACTCGCCTCCGCGCCCGGAGGCGACTCCTACGCCGCCGCCCTGCGCGAATTGTTCGAACTCAGCCCCGGATCCGTCGAGGCCGTCGCGAAGCCCACCGAACTCGGTGGCGCCGACCTGGGCGCCATCGACATCACGGAAGGCTTCTTCGCAGGCCAGGACCCGCTCCTGCGCCGCTTCGTCACAGATGACAACCACGGGAAGGGATCGCAGGCATGAGCGCCGTCGGCACCCGTACGCTGCGGATCGGAACCCGTGGGAGTGAGCTCGCGACCACCCAGGCCGGCACCGTGCGCGACGCACTGATCTCGGCCGGGCACGACGCCGAACTCGTCATCATCAAGACCAAGGGCGACCAGTCCATGGAATCGGTGGAGAAGATCGGTGTCGGCGTCTTCACCGCCGAACTCCGCGAAGCGCTCGCCGACGGCCGGGTCGACGTGGCCGTCCACTCCTACAAGGACCTGCCGACCGCCCGCGACGAGCGGTTCACGATCGCGGCCATCCCGCCGCGCGAGGATCCCCGCGACGCGCTCGTGGCCCGCGACGGACTGGTCCTCGGTGAGCTGCCCGCCGGTTCGAAGGTCGGCACGTCCGCACCTCGGCGCACGTCGCAGTTGCGGGCCCTGGGCCTCGGCCTCGACATCCAGCCGCTGCGCGGCAACCTGCAGCGGCGCCTCGGCAAGGTCGAATCCGGCGAACTCGACGCCGTCGTCCTGGCCCGGGCCGGCCTGGCGCGAATCGGTCGACTGGACCTGATCACCGAGTCCCTCGAACCGGTTCAGATGCTTCCCGCACCCGCGCAGGGCGCGCTCGCCGTCGAATGCCTGTCGGTCAACACGGCACTCGTCGCGATCCTGTCCGAGCTCGACGACCCGAACAGCCGCGCCGCCGTCACGGCGGAACGCGCCTTGCTCGCGGAACTCGAGGCCGGCTGCACCGCGCCCGTCGGCGCCATCGCCGAGGTCGTCGAATCCCTCGACGACGACGGCCGCATCTTCGACGAATTGTCCGTCCGGGGCTGCGCCGCGGCCATCGACGGTTCCGACGTCATACGCACGGGGGCCGTGGGCTCCCCGGAGAACGCCGAAGAACTCGGCCGCTCCGTCGCGCGGGAGCTTCTCGAGCTCGGTGCGCGGGAGCTGATGAATGTCACCGAGGCCGGTGATGCCGATGTTTGATGTGCGAAGGCCGACTGATCGGCCGATCCGCTTCCTGTACCCATCTCGACACATGATCGCACTGGAGAATTACCGATGAGCCGAGTCCGTAAGAACACCCCCGGACGAATCCTGTTCGTGGGATCCGGACCGGGCGATCCGGCACTGCTCACCGTGCACGCACGGGACGTCCTTGCCGCAGCCACCCTCGCCTTCACCGACCCCGACGTCGACAAGGGCGTCACCGTCCTCGTGGGCACCGAGCTGGGCGTCGACGCCGAGACCGGTGAGCCGCTCGCCGAGGTCCGGCCCGCACTGGGTGAGCCGGCGGAGGTCGCGAAGACCCTCGTCCACGAGGCGCGGAACGGCCACGACGTCGTGCGTCTGGTGTCCGGCGATCCGCTGACCACCGACTCCGTGATCGCCGAGGTCACCGCCGTGGCCCGCACCCAGGTGCAGTTCGAGGTCCTGCCGGGCCTGCCGTCCGCGTCCGCCGTCCCCTCCTACGCCGGCATGGCACTGGGATCGGGACACACCGAGGCCGACGTCCGCGGCGAGGTCGACTGGGCCGCTTTGGCCGCCGCACCCGGACCGCTGGTCCTGCACGCCACGTCGGGTCACCTCGCCGAGACGGCGAGCGCGCTCGTCGAGCACGGCCTGGCCCCGCAGACCCCGGCCGCCATCACCGTCCGCGGCACCACCCGGCAACAGCGCACCGTGGAGGCCACCCTCGCGACGCTGAACGAGGCCGGCTCCGAACTGGTCGGTTCGCTGGTCGTGACGGTCGGCAAGGTGGTCGCCCAGCGCAACAAGATGTCCTGGTGGGAGTCGCGCGCGCTGTACGGCTGGAAGGTCCTGGTGCCGCGCACCAAGGATCAGGCAGGCGAGATGAGCGACCGCCTCGTCACCCACGGCGCCATCCCGATCGAGGTGCCCACCATCGCCGTCGAGCCGCCCCGCAGCCCGGCGCAGATGGAACGGTCCGTCAAGGGCCTCGTCGACGGTCGCTACCAGTGGGTGGTCTTCACCTCCACCAACGCGGTGCGTGCGGTGTGGGAGAAGTTCGAGGAGTTCGGGCTCGACGCCCGCGCGTTCTCCGGCGTCAAGATCGCCTGCATCGGTGAGGCCACCGCCGCCAAGGTGCGCTCGTTCGGAATCAACCCCGAACTCGTGCCGTCCGGCGAGCAGTCGAGCGAAGGCCTGTTGGCCGAATTCGCCCCGTACGACGACGTTTTCGACCCGGTCAACCGGGTTCTCCTGCCCCGCGCCGACATCGCCACCGAGACGCTCGCCGAGGGCCTGCGCGAACGCGGCTGGGAAATCGACGACGTCACCGCGTACCGCACCGTCCGGGCCGCGCCGCCGCCGGCCGAGACCCGCGAGATGATCAAGACCGGTGGATTCGACGCCGTCTGCTTCACCTCGTCCTCGACGGTCCGCAACCTCGTCGGCATCGCCGGAAAGCCGCACGCACGCACCCTCGTCGCCTGCATCGGCCCGAAGACCGCCGAGACGGCCATCGAGTTCGGCCTGCGCGTGGACGTGCAGCCGGAGTCCGCTCAGGTCGGCCCGCTGGTGGAGGCTCTCGCAGAGCACGCCGCGCGCCTGCGCGCCGAGGGCGCACTGCCCCCGCCGCGCAAGAAGTCCCGCGCACGGCGATAGGCGCTACGCGCCTGTGCGCCTTTTTGGTTGTTCCCACTACCAAAAAGGCGCACGGGCCCGACGAAGGAGGGCATGTCCTTGTTCCCGACCCACCGGCCGCGACGGCTCCGCAGGACGCCGGCGCTGCGCCGCCTTGTGGCCGAGACTTCGCTCGAGCCAAGGCATCTCGTGTTGCCGATGTTCGTGGCGGACGGGATCGACGAGCCTCGTGAGATCTCGTCGATGCCCGGCGTGTTTCAGCACACCCCCGACTCGCTGCGGCGGGCGGCCACGGAAGCGGCCGAGGCGGGGCTCGGTGGGCTCATGCTCTTCGGGGTGCCGCGTCCCGACGACAAGGATGCCGAGGGTTCGGGCGCGTCCGATCCGGACGGCATTTTGAACCGCGGATTACGCTGGCTCGCAGACGAAGTCGGCGACTCTACGGTGATCATGGCGGACACCTGCCTGGACGAGTTCACCGACCACGGCCACTGCGGTGTTCTCGACGCGAACGGTGCGGTGGACAACGACCTCACGCTGCAGCGGTACGTCGACATGGCGGTCGCGCAGGCCGAGGCCGGTGCGCATCTGCTCGGGCCGAGCGGAATGATGGACGGCCAGGTCGGCGCCATCCGGAAGGCACTCGACGGCGCGGGCTACACCGACGTCGGTCAGCTCGCGTACTCGGCGAAGTACGCGTCCGCGTTCTACGGGCCCTTCCGTGAGGCGGTGGGTTCGTCGTTGCAGGGCGATCGCCGTACTTATCAACAGGATTCGGCGAACCGCCGCGAATCGTTGCGTGAGGTGGACCTCGACCTCGACGAGGGCGCCGACATGGTGATGGTGAAGCCGGCGATGTCCTACCTGGACATCCTGCGCGAGACGGCGGACCGCTCTCCGGTGCCCGTTGCGGCGTATCAGATCTCGGGTGAGTACTCGATGATCACGGCCGCCGCGCAGAACGGCTGGATCGACCGGGACGCCGCGATCCTCGAATCGCTCACCAGCATCCGCCGCGCGGGCGCCGACGTCGTGCTGACGTACTGGGCGACCGAAGCGGCCGGCTGGTTGTGATCGCCGCGCAGGCGGATACGGTGGTGCCATGACCCAGCAGTGGCCACCGACACCGCCGCACCAGGCCCCGCATCAGCAGGGCCCGTCTCAGCACAATTTCCCGTACCCCCCGCCGGTGCCGCAGCCGGAGCCCGAACGTCCGGCACCGGTCGACGTAGGCACCGCGGCCCAGTTGCTGTGGGCGGTGGCCGTGCTCGGCCTGATCCAGGCGCTGGGCGCGATGGTCCTGGTGGTGGGGGAGAAGTCGACGTTCGTCGACGAACTGATGAAGAACCCCAGCTTCACGTCCGGCGAGGTCGACATGACCCGCGACGGCGTGGAGAAGCTGTTCTACGTGGGTATCGGATTCACGGTCGTCCTCATCCTGATCCTCACCGGGCTCTTCGTCCTGTTCGTGCACTTCATGCGGAAGGGCCGGAACTGGGCCAGGATGCTGATCACCATCGCGTGCGTGATGATGGTGGTGTGGACGATCCCGGTGCTCTTCGGCATCGGATCGGACGGAACCGGAACCGCGCTCGCACTCGGCGGCGTGCAGATCCTGCAGGCCGTGGTGGCCGTCGGCGCCGTCGTGCTGATGCACCGCAAGGATTCCAACAGCTACTTCCTGAGGTTGCCCCCCTCCGCCGAGTAGCTTCGATTTGCTCGTGAAATATAAAGATGTACCGTGAAGTACGTCACAAGAGGTAGAACGGCAGACTTCATTTCGACCGAAGGACTTTTCTCCATGCGCGCTGACGATCGAGCACACGGGTCTCGCAAAGAAGCAATGATGTTCGCGATCATCGTGGCCTTCGTGCTGCTGACTCTGTTGCTCGTCGTGATCCCCGGCGTGCTCTCCTGACGAGCCCCACGTTTTCCTCGCGGACCGCGATGTCGCAGGATGAGCGGGTGAACGACACTGCTGTCCTGTTCAGTGAGCCGGGTGCCCGCTGGCGGATGGTGGCGTTCGGTCCGGTGTTCTGCCTGATCGCATTGGTCATCGAACTGCTCACCGGCCCCGTGGTGCACTGGTTCGCGCTGTCGCTGTTCGCGGTGCTGCTCAGCGGGTTCGTCTACGTGCAGGTGGTGGCCGCCCGCAGGCATGCGAGCGTCGAACTCACGACGTCGTCGTTGCGGCAGGGCACCGAAGACCTGCCAATTGCCGAGATCCTGAAGATCATGCCACCCGCCGACCCCGAGTTGTACGAGCAGCAGCCGTGGGAAACCGCCCGGAGTCTGGGCGAACTGTCCGCGGTTCCCCGCCGCCGGAAGGGCATCGGACTGCGACTGCGGGGCGGCGCCCTGGTGCAGGCGTGGGCGAAGGACGACGCGGCATTGCGGGCGCAACTCGAATCGCTGCTCGCGAAATCGGCGGGAGGATCTGCCGAATGAACCGCCGGACCGTGACGGCGGCAGCGGAGTGGCTCGGCGCGGTGGCTGCCCTCGCCGTCGCGGTGTGGTGCTGGAACCACGCCCGGGTCACATCGGAATTCGGTCCCGTCGCGCCGGGTGCGCCCTCGTTCGAGGGCACCGCGTATTCCGGGTCGTGGATCGCCGTCGCCGCCGCACTGGTGGCGGTCGCCGGACTGCTGGTGATCGATTCGGTGCGCCGGCTACGGCCAGGCCCGGCGGGCGAACCCGCCGAGCCGGCCCCGTCACCGGAAGATCTGGGTCTTGCGGACGGTGTCGGTCCCGGGACCGTCGAGCATCGCGGAGCCGAGTAGCGCCTCGGGAACCCCGAGCCCCTCGATCAGCGCCTGCGCGTGCGGCCGCAACGACCGGCACCGCTCGTTGATTCCCCGCTGCACCGCCTTCGACCGCTCCACCGACAGCTGCCGGTGTTCCATGAACCACGCCTTGTCGTCCTCGATCACGCTCAGCGCGTAGAGGTCGCAGACATCGCTCAGCAGGTCGCGGGCCTCGTCGTCCTCGCACTCGTCGATGCCGGCGACGAACGCCTCGAGCACGACCCGGTCGATGTGGGCCTGCGCGGCGTGCAGCACATGGTCCTGCACGAAATTGAAGGCGTCGAACGGGTTCTCCTCGCGTTTCTGCGCACCCTGCAGGCGGCGGGCGGCGGTCGAGAGCAGGTACTGCTCCCGGTCCTCGAACATCGTGAGCTGGGTGCCGCGGTTGAAGAGGCTGCCGTCCTCCTCGTTGTCCTGACGGGTGTCGAGGATCGTCTGGATGATCTGCTGTGCGGCGGTGCGCTTCTTGACGACGTCGGAGACCGTCGTGGCCGCGAACCGCATCCATTCGACGGGGCTCATGCCGCGCACCTCGTCCGCGTACGAGGTGAGCAGTTCCTTGGCCACCAGCTGTGTCAGGACGTGATTGTCGCCCTCGAACGTGGTGAACACGTCGGTGTCCGCCTTCAGTGCCGTGAGCCGGTTCTCGGCCATGTACCCGGCGCCGCCGCACGCTTCCCGGGCCTCCTGGATCGCGCGGGTGGCGTGCCAGGTGTTCGCCACCTTGAGCCCGGCGGCACGGCCCTCGAGTTCGCGCTGTTCCTGGGGGTCGGCGTCGTCGCGGCTCTGAATCTCGTGCATCTTCGCGACAAGCTCGTTCTGGGCGAATTGCAGTGCGTAGGACCGTGCGATCAGCGGGAACAGCCTGCGCTGATGGACGAGGTAATCCATGAGCAGCACCTCGTCCTCGGCCTGCGGTGCGTTGAACTGCCTGCGCTGCAAGGCATACCGGGTGGCGATCGCCAGAGCGACACGGGCGGCGGCGCCCGCGGACCCGCCGACGGTGACGCGTCCGCGCACCAGAGTGCCCACCATCGTGAAGAAGCGGCGGTTCGCGTTGTCGATCGGCGACGTGTACGTGCCGTCCGGCTCGACGTCGGCGTACTTGTTGAGCAGGTTCTCCCGCGGAATTCGCACCTGGTCGAACGTGATTCGGCCGTTGTCGACGCCGGGGAGGCCGCCCTTGTAGCCGCAGTCCGACGTGTGGACGCCGGGGAGGTCGTTGCCGTCCTCGTCCCGGATCGGCACGACGAAACAGTGCACGCCCCGGGACTCGCCGCCCGTGATCAACTGCGCGAACACCGCGGCCGTTGTCGCGTGCTGTGCCGCGCCGCCGATGTAGTCCTTGCGGGAGGACGGTGTGGGGGAGTGGACGACGAATTCGGCCGTGTCCGGATCGTACGTGGCGGTGGTCTCGAGCGCCTGCACGTCGCTGCCGTGACCCGTCTCGGTCATCGCGAAACACCCCAGCAGATCCAGGTCGACGAGACGCTTCACGTACGCCTCGTGGTGGCGCGCCGTGCCGAGGTTCTCGATCGCGCCGCCGAACAGTCCCCATTGCACGCCGGCCTTGACCATCAGCGACAGGTCGGACATCGCGAGCATCTCGATGCTCGTGACGGCGGCGCCCGCGTCACCGGTGCCGCCGTGATCTTTCGCGAACCCGGCGGCCGCGTAGCCGTTGCTCGCGAGCAGGCGCAACTGTGCCAGCGTCTTGGCGCGGGCCTCGTCGAGGTCGGGGGTGTAGTGCGGGGCGAAGTCGGGAGTGCCGGACAATTCCGCCCTGACGCGCTCGCGTACCTCCCGCCAGCGTCCGTCGAGTGTGCTTCTCAGGTGGTCAGCTGTGGTGGCCATGACTCGACAGTAGACGGCCGCCGCGACGGGTTGTGGGTTCGGTTCGCCGGTACCGGGTACTCCTGCCTCGTGAGTGCTCACCGCCATCCGATCAGCATCACCAGCGCGTCGGTGTCACTGGACGAACGGCATCGGCTGCGGGTGCGCCGGTACGTGATCGTGACGGCGGGCAGGCTTCTCGCCTTCGTGCTGTCGGCGGTGGTCTACGGACTCATCGGCAACCCATGGCTGGCGGTGGGGGTCATCGGGATGTCGATTCCCCTGCCGTGGTTCGTCGCCCTCGTCGTCGACGACCGGCCGCCGTGGGGGTAGGGGTTCACCAGAAACGACTGCCGGGCCCGCCCTTGAAGGGGCCGACCACCCGATAGGTGATCCAGCCGCCGTAGAAGCCTCCCACCTGGGGTCGCGCCCGTTCGCCGTCGACGAAGCATCCGTCCATCGAAATCGGTGTGACCGCCACGTGCCCGAGAAGGAGGTCGTAGCCGGCGACCGGCCGCGGATAGTGCCACGCCGCACGTTCGGCGACGTGCTCGCCGGCGACGACGTCGAAATAGTCTGCCCGCCCCTTCCACTCGCACACCGTGCTGCCGGTGACCGGACGCAGGACGCCGTCGGCGAAGCACGACCGCGGCAGGTAGTACGTCGGCGGGTGGCTCGTCTCGAGCACGCGCAACGGGGTGCGGGTGCGTGCGACGAGTTGTCCGCCGAACCACACCTCCACCAACTCGTCGCTCCGCCGGACCGCGGGCGGTCGCGGGTAGTCCCACACCGACTCCTGCCCCGGACCGACGGGGTCCGGCACCGGACGGCCGCTCGTCACGGCAGGTCCGCCGACGCGGTGATCACGGTGCGGCTCGGGTCACGCCAGAACTCGGTGATCACGTCGGCGAGCGTGCCCGGATCCGCGATCAGCGGTGTGACGTGTCCGGCACCGTCCACCGTGGTGGCCGCGGCGTGCGGCATCGTCGCCGCGGCGGCCCGTGCCTGCTCGAGGGAGATCATCGTGTCTGCGCGGGGGACGATCATCAGCGTCGGTGCACCGATCCGGGGGAGCAGGGGGTCCAACCCCTCGCGGTGCAGCATGACCGACTGCATCGCCTCGTGCATGCCCCGCCGCGGCGCCTGCCGGAAGGTCCGGGAGACGGCCTGGAACTGTTGCGGGTACGTTCGTGAAAGCTCCTTGCCGAGAAGGACGTTCATCACCGCGGTCGTGAGCGGCGGAATCGGCCCGGCGAGGCGGTAGGCCCACACCATCGGCACGATCCGGGCGCGTTCCCGTCGGGTGAGGGCTTGGGTCGGTGTCCCGATCGTGACGACGGTGCGGCATCGGTCGGGACTGTGGGCGGCCGCGACGAGTCCGACGTGTCCACCCCAGGCGTTGCCCACCCAGTCGACGGGTTCGGTGACGTCGAGCGCGTCGAGGACGGCGACGGCTGCCGCGGCGCACTCCTCCAGCGTGAACCGTCGCTGCACGGCGGTGCTCGCCCCGTGGCCGGGTCCGTCGATCGAGATCAGCCGACGGTGCGCGACCAGATGGCTGCGCAGGGGAGCCCACGTCGTCGAGTCGACGAAAAGGCTGTGCCACAGCACGGTCGGAGGTCCGCTGCCGGTGACGTGGACGGCGAGGTTCCCGACGCCCGTCGGGATCGTGCTGGTGATCGCTTGTGTATCCATGGGATGCCCCAGGTGAGTGACGTTTCGAGAATTGCTTCGGAAACCGAAACTTCGGTAACCGTAGTATTCTCCTGTGTCATGGAACGGTCAAGTGGTCTGCCGACCGATCGGCCGGCGGTAGGACAGTTGCTGGTCCGTCTGCTGCACGAGTTCCGCCGGGAGCTGAGCGAACCCATGGCGGAGCGCGGGTACGGCGACATCCGGCCACCGCATCTGCAGATCTTCGGCAACATCGGCTGGGACGGGCGGCGGCTGACCGAGATCGCCGCCCGGGCCGAATTGAGTCTGTCCGCCACGTCCGAACTGATCAACGATCTCGAGCAACTCGGGTACGTCGAGCGGGTGCCGGACACGCGGGACCGGCGCGCCAAACTCGTCGTCCCGACCGCGCGGGGGCGGCAGGCGCTGCAGGACGCCGCGATGCGTGTCGCCGAGATCGAGCACCACTGGGGCAGCCTCGTCGGCCACGACCGTTTCGACGACGCCTGCCACCTGCTCAGTGCGCTGCTCGACGAACTGGGTCCCGAGGACCGCTAGGCGCGCGGCGGGACCGCGGCGCGGACGAGCTGGTCGTGACGCAGCGCGATCTGGGTCTGCGTCGCGATGACCGTCGACGAACGAAGGACGTTGTGCCCGTCGACGATCGAGTTGATCACCCGCTGCAGGTCGGCGTGGGTGCGGGCCACCACCCGGACGAGGACGTCGCCGGCGCCGGTGATCGTGTGCGCCTCGAGCACTTCGGGGATGGCGCTCAGGTGCTCGACGACCGCGGCGTGCCCGTTGCCCTGGGCGATCTCGAGGGTGGCGAACGCGACCACCGGGAACCCCAGCGCCTCCGGGTCGAGGGTCGGTGCCGAACTGGTGATCACGCCGGTGCGTTCGAGCCGGTCGAGTCGCGCCTGGACGGTGCCGCGGGCCACTCCCAGGCGTCGCGAGGCCTCGAGCACCCCGACCTTCGGTTCGGCGTGGAGCAGGTCCAGCAGTGCGGCGTCGAGTTGATCGATGTTCATGGCGTCCCTGGTCAAGATGTAGGGTCGATCGGTATTTTCATCCAGCATTGTGTACAGAATGAGCAGCGTCAAGGAGCACCGTTGCGCAGCGGTGTGTGCTGGATCACAGTGAGGTATGACTACCACCGACATTCGCCTGACGCCCCGTGAGGTGGCCGCACAACTGGAGTCCGACGAGCTCCGGCAGCTGGTCGGTCTCGTCGAACACGACGACGCATCGGATCCGTTTCCCGTGGTCGCGATGGACGCCGTCGTGTTCGTGTGCGGCAACGCGACGCAGAGCATGCAGTACTTCGTCTCCACCTGGGGGATGACCCTCGTCGCCTATGCCGGGCCGGAGACCGGTCAGCGCTCGCACAAGTCGTTCGTCCTCGAATCCGGAACGGCGCGATTCGTGCTGCACGGCGCCGTGGATCCGAAGAGCCCGCTCGCCGACCACCACCGGGCCCACGGCGACGGCGTGGTGGACCTCGCCATGGAGGTGCTCGACGTCGACCGCTGCATCGCACACGCACGCTCACAGGGGGCCACCATCCTCGAGGAGCCGCGCGACGTCACGGATCGGCACGGCACCGTGCGGCTCGCGGCGATCGCCACCTACGGCAGCACCCGGCACACCCTCGTCGACCGCAGCCGGTACGACGGCCCCTACCTGCCCGGATTCGTCTCGCGCTCCAGCGGTTACGCGGCGCGGCCGGGGAAACCGACACGACTGTTCCAGGCGCTCGACCACGCGGTCGGCAACGTCGAGATGGGCCGCATGGATCACTGGGTGCGGTTCTACAACCGGGTCATGGGATTCACGAACATGGCCGAATTCGTCGGCGACGACATCGCCACCGAGTACTCGGCGCTCATGTCGAAGGTCGTGGCGAACGGCAACCACCGGGTGAAGTTCCCACTCAACGAACCGGCGGTGGGAAAGAAGAAGTCGCAAATCGACGAATATCTCGAGTTCTACGGGGAGCCGGGCTGCCAGCACCTGGCCCTCGCGACCGGTGACATCCTCGCCACCGTCGACGCGCTGCGCGCGGAGGGCGTCGAATTCCTGGCCACACCCGATGCCTACTACGAGGATCCGCAACTGCGTGCCCGCATCGGCACGGTGCGGGTGCCGGTGGAGGAACTGCAGAAACGCGGAATCCTCGTCGACCGCGACGAGGACGGGTACCTCCTGCAGGTCTTCACCAAACCGCTCGGTGACCGGCCGACCGTGTTCTTCGAGGTGATCGAACGGCACGGATCACTCGGGTTCGGGGCAGGCAACTTCCGGGCGCTCTTCGAATCCATCGAGCGCGAACAAGCGGCCCGCGGCAATCTGTGAACCTCCGAACGGCACGCGGTGCAACATCGACTGATGGATGACTCGGATCGGGGAACGTTCGCAGGGAAAGTCGCTCTCGTCACCGGGGCCTCCTCGGGGCTCGGACACGCCGTCGCCCGGATCCTCACCGACCGGGGAGCCCGCGTCTTCGGGGTCGCCCGGAGCGGGGATGCACTGCGACAGGCCATGATCGAGATCGCCGGACCCGAAGCGGCGGGGAGCTGTGTGCCCGCCGACGTGGCGTCGCCGGATGCGTGCAGTGCGGCCGTTGCGGCCTGCGTCTCCGGGCTCGGCGGTCTCGACGTGCTGGTCAACGTCGCCGGATCGCACACCCTCCGGCACACCGCCGACGTAACGGACGACGACTGGGCCCGGGACCTCGCCGTGAACCTGAACGGGCCGTTCTACCTCTCGCGGGCAGCGTTGCCGCATCTTCTCAACGGCACCCCGCTGCGGATCAACGCCGTCTGCCCGGGCGGGATGATGACGCCGCAGGTCACGAACTTCGCGTTTCCGGACGGTGTCGACTTCGACCTCGTCATGAAGTCGGCCTCCCCGAGAGGGTTGATGGAACCCGGGGGCGTGGCGAAGACGGTGGCCTTCCTCGCCTCCGACGACGCCGCCGCCATCCACGGAGCCGTGTACTCGGTGGACAACGGGAGATGGCATGAGTCTCGTAGAGGGCCCGATCTTCCAGATCTGCTGGGTCGTCGACGACATCGAATCGGCGGAACGGTACTTCACGGAGCAGTTGGGCGTCGCGCGCTGGTTGCGGCTCCCGGACGGCATCCACCACGTGGCGTGGGTGCCCGAGGACTTCGAGGCCACCCTCGCCGAGGCCGCGCGCCGTGGACTGCCGGTGGTCCAGCAGGGCCGGTCGAGGGCGTCGGGATGGAGTTCGCCTACCTGGACGGCGGCCCGCTCGGCGGCTACGTGGAGCTGATGAAACTGTCCGAGGAGATGCGCGCGATGTTCGCCTCGCTCGTCCCGGAACGTCGCGAAGCGCCGGAGCGGGCAGAGTGATCCTTGCCACCCACTACACCCTGTCGTTGGCAAATTCGACAGAACTGGGACACTGGAGGCCGTGACTGTTTCCTCCGGTGACCCCGACGTGCACGCTTCCCGCTCCGCCCAGCTCTTCGAGAGGGCTGATCTGGTCATTCCCGGCGGCGTCAACTCTCCGGTGCGGGCCTTCCACTCGGTCGGCGGCACCCCGCGGTTCATCAGGGAAGCGTCCGGCTACACGCTCACCGACGTCGACGGCAACGACTACGTCGACCTCATCTGCTCCTGGGGACCGATGATCCTCGGGCACGCGCACCCCGCCGTCGTCGAGGCCGTGCAGAAGGCCGCCACCACCGGACTCTCGTTCGGTGCGCCCACCGAGGGTGAGATCGAACTGGCCGAGGAGATCGTCCGCCGCGTCGCGCCGGTGGAGAAGGTGCGGCTGGTCAACTCCGGCACCGAGGCCACCATGAGCGCCGTCCGCCTCGCCCGCGGATTCACCGGCCGGACCAAGGTCCTCAAGTTCTCCGGCTGCTACCACGGACACGTCGACGCGCTGCTCGCCGATGCCGGTTCGGGACTCGCCACGTTCGGCCTCCCCACGTCGCCCGGCGTGACCGGCGCGCAGGCTGAGGACACCATCGTCGTGCCCTACAACGATCTCGACGCCGTCGCCCAGGCGTTCGCCGCCAACGACGGCCAGATCGCGTGCGTCATCACCGAGGCCGCCGCGGGCAACATGGGCGCGGTCGCGCCGCAGCCCGGATTCAACGAGGGCCTGCGCACGCTGACCCGCGACAACGGTGCGCTGCTCATCATGGACGAGGTGATGACCGGATTCCGGGTCAGCTCCGCCGGCTGGTACGGACTCGACGGCGTCGCCGGTGACCTCTACACGTTCGGCAAGGTGATGAGCGGCGGTCTGCCCGCCGCGGCGTTCGGTGGCCGCGCCGACGTCATGGCCCACCTCGCCCCCGCCGGACCCGTCTACCAGGCAGGCACCCTGTCCGGGAACCCCGTCGCCGTCGCCGCCGGGCTCGCCAGCCTGCGCGCCGCCGACCAGGGCGTGTACGACGCCCTCGAGCGCAACAGCGCCACCCTCCGCACGCTGCTGTCCGACGCACTGACCGCGGCGAGCGTGCCGCACCGCGTGCAGACCGCGGGCACCATGCTCAGCGTGTTCTTCAGCGAAGACCCGGTGACCAACTACGCCGAGGCCAAGGCCGCGCAGACCTGGCGCTTCCCGGCCTTCTTCCACGGACTGCTCTCGCGCGGGGTGTACCCGCCGCCGAGCGCGTTCGAGGCGTGGTTCGTCTCCGCCGCCATGGACGACACCGCATTCTCGATCATCGCCGACGCCCTGCCGCATGCCGCGAAGGCCGCCACCGCGGCCGTCCAGCCCTGACGAGTCTTCCAGCCCGGGGGCCGGCGGCCCCGCCGCCGACACCCACCTGACCTCCCGCCCCGACCCGAGGAACTGCAACGTGACCGAAGCCGATCATCTCGACCACACACAGACCCGCACCATCGTGCATGTGCTCCGGCACGGCGAGGTGCACAACCCGAGAGGGATCCTCTACGGCAGGCTCCCCGGGTTCCGGCTGTCGGTGACGGGTGAGGCGCAGGCCCGCGCGGTGGCGTCGGTGCTGGCCAAGCACGACATCACGCACGTGGTGTCGTCGCCGCTGCAGCGGGCACAGGAGACGGCCGCCCCGATCGCCGACGCACACGGCGTCGACATCGCGACCGACGAGAACCTCATCGAGGCCGGCAACGAGTTCGAGGGACTCAAGGTCTCCGTCGGCGACGGCGCGCTGTCCCGTCCCCGGCACTGGTGGAAACTGCGCGACCCGTTCACGCCGTCCTGGGGCGAGCCGTACCTGCAGATCGCGCACCGCATGCTGGCCGCCGTCAACACCGCCCGCGTGTCGGCGGTCGGTCACGAGGCCGTCGTCGTCAGCCACCAACTCCCCGTCTGGACCCTCCGCCGGTTCCTGCAGGGGGAGCGGCTGTGGCACGATCCGCGCCACCGGCAGTGCGGTCTCGCGTCGCTGACGTCGCTCGTCTACGAGGGCGACACCCTCATCGACATCGTGTACTCGGAGCCCGCGGGCGCGTCGGATCCGAGGGTGACCGGGGCATGAATCGGGGGCGCTTCGCCGGGCTTCTCGCGGTGATCTGTACGGCCGCGGTGTCGCTGTCGGCGTGTGCGTCCGGCGACGACGCCGTGGCCCAGGGCGGCACGTTCGACTTCGTGTCGCCGGGCGGTCAGACGGAGATCTTCTACGACCCGCCTGCCGACCGCGGCACCATCGGCACGGTGTCCGGACCCGACCTGATGAACGAGGGCAAGACCACCTCGCTCGACGACTTCGCGGGTCAGGTCGTGGTCCTCAACGTGTGGGGCCAGTGGTGCGGACCGTGCCGCGGTGAGGCGAACGACCTCGAGCAGGTGTACGAGGAGACCAAGGACCAGGGCGTGTCGTTTCTCGGGATCAACGTGCGGGACAACCAGCAGGACAAGGCGCAGGACTTCGTGATCGACAACAAGGTGTCGTATCCGTCGATTTACGACCCCGCCATGCGGACGATGATCGCGCTGGGCCAGAACTACCCCACGAGCGTCATCCCCACCACGATCGTGCTCGACCGGGAACACCGCGTGGCCGCGGTGTTTCTGAAGGAACTGCTCGTCGAGGACCTGAAGCCGGTGGTCGAACGGGTGGCGCAGGAATCGTGAACACCAGCACCGCCCTTCTCGCCGGCGGCGTCGGCGACGCCTTTCAGTCCACCGCGGCAACCGGACCGCTGCTGCTCGCGCTCGGCGCGTGCGTCCTCGCCGGCCTGGTGTCGTTCGCTTCGCCGTGCGTCGTGCCACTCGTCCCCGGCTACCTGTCCTATCTCGCGGGTGTCGTCGGTGCGGACGCCCCGGCCGTCACCGCGGAGGAAGCAGCCACCCGGACGAAGACCGTGTCGGACGGACGGTTGCGGGTCGCGGGCGCCGCGGCCCTGTTCGTCGCCGGTTTCACCGTGGTGTTCGTGCTGGCTACGGCGTCGGTGTTCGGCGCCATCTCGGCCCTCGCGATCAACCGCGACATCCTGATGCGGGTCGGCGGGGTGGTCACCATCGCCATGGGCCTGGTGTTCATCGGTCTGATCCCGGCCCTGCAGCGGGACACCCGGCTCGAGCCGCGGCGCATCTCCAGCCTGGCCGGGGCCCCGCTTCTCGGTGCCGTGTTCGCATTGGGCTGGACCCCGTGCCTCGGCCCGACCCTGGCGGGCGTCATCTCCCTCGCCGCGGGCACTGACGGTGCCACCGCGGCCCGCGGAGTGGCCCTGATCGTCGCGTACTGCCTCGGCCTCGGGTTGCCGTTCGTGATCCTTGCGCTCGGCTCGTCCCGCGCGCTGCGCGGCGTCGGCTGGCTGCGCCGCAACGCGCGCACGATCCAAATTTTCGGCGGAATCATGCTGGTGGCCGTGGGCGTCGCCCTCGTCACCGGCGCGTGGGACCAGTTCGTCGGCTGGGTTCGCGACGCCTTCATCTCGGAAGTGACCTTGCCCATATGAGTGACATCCAGACCCCCGAGGCCCCGGAAGCCGCACCGGTGCCCCGTCAATCGTTGCCGGGCCGCGCGTTCGCGGTGGTCCGCAACACCTGGCGCGGACTCACGTCCATGCGCACGGCGCTGGTGCTGCTGTTCCTGCTTGCCCTCGCCGCGATCCCGGGTGCCCTGCTCCCGCAGCGCAGCCTCAACGCGGGCAAGGTCGACGAGTACATCGCGAACCGCCCCACCCTCGGTCCGTGGATGGACAAGCTCGAACTGTTCGACGTGTTCGGCAGTTTCTGGTTCACCGCGATCTACGTCCTGCTCTTCATCTCCCTCGTCGGCTGCATCCTGCCGCGCTGCGTCGACCACGCCAAGGCGCTGCGCACCCGTCCGGTGCCCGCCCCGCGGAACCTCGCGCGACTTCCGCACCACCACGAGGATCGGGTCGACGAGACGCCGGAGGAAGTCGCCGCGCGCATCCGCACCCACCTGAAGGGGTGGCGGGTCGAGACCCGCGCGGGCGGGGAACGGGCCGCCCACGACGGCGAGATCACCATCTCCGCGGAGAAGGGGTACTTCCGCGAACTCGGCAACCTCGTCTTCCACCTGTCGCTCGTCGCGCTGCTCGTCGCGATCGCCGTCGGCAAGCTGTTCGGCTACGAGGGCAACGTGATCGTCGTCGCCAACAACGGTCCGGGTTTCTGCACCACGTCGCCGGCGGTGTTCGACTCGTTCAAGGCGGGCAACACCCAGGACGGCACCGGCATGACGCCGCTGTGCATCAAGGTGAAGGACTTCGCCGCCGACTACCTCGACAGCGGTCAGGCGGAGATGTTCACGTCCAACATCGCCTACCAGGCCGGCGACGACCTCGAGACGAACACCTGGCGGGACGGGCAGTTGCAGGTCAACCACCCGCTGCGCGTCGAAGGTGACCGCGTCTACCTGCAGGGACACGGGTACGCGCCGACGTTCACCGTCACGTTCCCGAACGGGGAAACCCGCACCGAGACGCTGCAGTGGCGTCCCGACGACGCGACGACGTTCCTGAGCAGCGGCGCGATGCGGTTCGACCCGCCCGGCGGCATGTACCCCGACACCGACGAGCGCCGGAAGAACCAGATCGCAATCGAGGGGTTGTTCGCCCCGACCGCGCTGCTCCACGGCAACCTGCTGGCGTCGAGTTACCCGGCGATGACCGACCCGGCCGTCGCCATCGACATCTACAAGGGCGACACCGGCCTCGACACCGGCAATCCGCAATCACTGTTCTCGCTGAACACGGAACTGATCAACCAGGGCCGCCTCGTGAAGCAGGACCGGGTGAATCTGAAGCCGGGGGAGAGTTCGACCCTGTCCGACGGCACCCAGGTGCGGTTCGACGGCGCCGTGGACTTCGTGAACCTGCAGGTGTCGCACGACCCGGCGCAGCAGTGGGTGCTGGTGTCGGCTCTGACGATGATGGCGGGACTGCTCGTCTCGCTGCTGGTCAAGCGCCGCCGGATCTGGGCCCGCATCTACCCCGCGGACGCCGCCGACCCGGGGCCACGACGTACTGTAGTAGAGCTTGGTGGACTCGCCCGGACCGATCAGGCCGGCTGGGGCGACGAGTTCGGCCGACTCTGCACCCGTCTGCTCACGGACGACACGAAGCCTGACGCGCAGGAGAGCCAACGATGACGACCAACGAGACACTGGCGCAATACAGCGACTGGGCCTTCCGATCAGCCTTCACCGTGCTGGTGCTGGCGCTCGTGCTGCTCATCGTGCAGTACGCGTCCACCCGGGCGCAGGCCGTGCAGGACCGGGAACTCGTGTCGGCCGGATCCGGCGCGCGCCCGTCCGAAGCGCCCGGCGTCCCCGGCCGAGTGGTCGAGCAGCCGAAGAAGCCCCTGTCCGAGCGGTTCGGCGGTATGGGCGCCGCCGTGCTCGTCGTCGGCACCGTACTGATCTTCGCGTCGATCGTGCTGCGCGGATTCGCCACCGAGCGGTTCCCGCTCGGCAACATGTACGAGTTCGTCACCATGGCCTGCGCGGCCGCGCTCGTCGTCGGACTCGCGCTGCTGTCGAAGCCGGCGTACCGGTCGATGTGGGTGTTCCTGCTCGTTCCCGTCCTGATCCTGATGTTCCTCGCGGCCACCGTGCTGTACGCGGACGCGGCGCCCGTCGTGCCCGCGCTGCGGTCGTACTGGCTGCCGATCCACGTCACCATCGTGAGCGTCGGTTCCGGTGTGTTCCTCGTGTCGGGCATCTCGAGCCTGCTGTTCCTGCTGCGCATGCGGTACCCGCGCGGCGAGGAGGGAACCGGCGTGTTCGCGCGGATCGCGGAACGGTTGCCCGACGCGCAGACCCTGGACCGCCTGGCGTACAAGACCACCATCATCGGGTTTCCGCTGTTCGGCGCGGGTGTCATTCTCGGCGCCATCTGGGCCGAGGCCGCCTGGGGCCGATTCTGGGGCTGGGACCCCAAGGAGACGATGTCGTTCATCGCTTGGGTGATCTACGCCGCCTACCTCCACGCCCGCGCGACGTCGGGATGGCGCGACACCAAGGCTGCCTGGATCAACGTCGCGGGCTTCGTCGCGATGCTGTTCAACCTGTTCATCATCAACATGGTGGTGTCGGGATTGCACTCGTACGCGGGCCTGAACTGACGGTAGCCACCGACTGATATCCTTCCGCCGCGACGTCTCCGACCGGTGAGAACCGGTGGGGACGATGGAGACTTCACGAGGGGGACGTTCAGCCATGTCCGAAAACAACTCCGGCATGTGGGAGCCGGTACGGCCTGCATCGAATCCGCCCGCGGACGACACCGCATCGACCGTCGCCTGGAACGCCGCGCGGCAGGCCCCGTACGTTCAGCCGCAGGGTCCCAATCCGTTCGCACAACCCGCCGCCCAGGGCACCGCCGCACCCGCGCGGCCGCAGACCCAGGCCCCCGCCCCTCACCAGGCCCCCGCCCCGCAGCAGGCCCCCGCCGCGCAGCAGGCTCCGGCACCCCAGCCGGCGGCGTTCACGCCCCCGCAGCAGCCGGTCCGGCAGGTACCCCAGCCCCCCGTCCAGCAGGCACCCCAGCCGGGTGCGTTCGCGCCCCAGCAACCCGCGAATCGTCCGCCCAACACGAACGCCGATCAGCAGTACGCGGTTTCGGCCCGTGACCTGTCGACGTCGCTGCTCCTCAAGCAGGTCAAGCCGGCTCCCACCACGGGGTGGCGCAAGGCGCTGTACCGACTGTCCGGCCGCTACGTCAACGTCGGGAACAGCGCGAAGGAACAGCGCCGGATCGAGCTGACCAAGCAGGTCAACCAGCCGCTGCAGGGGTGCTACAAGATCGCGCTGCTGAGCCTCAAGGGCGGGGTCGGCAAGACCACGACCACCGCGACCCTCGGTTCCACGTTCGCGTCACTGCGCGGCGACCGCGTCATCGCCGTCGACGCCAACCCCGACCGCGGCACGCTGAGTCAGAAGATTCCCCTCGAGACGCCCGCGACGGTGCGGAACCTGCTGCGCGACGAGCAAAGCATCGAAAAGTACAGCGACGTCCGCAGTTACACGTCGCAGAGCAGGCACCGGCTCGAGGTGCTCGCGTCCGACAGCGACCCGGCCGTGTCGGAGGCGTTCAGCGCCGACGACTACGCCCGGACCGTCACGATGCTCGAGAAGTTCTACAGCATCGTCCTCACCGACTGCGGCACCGGACTGATGCATTCCGCGATGCAGACCATCCTCGAAGAGGCCGACGCGCTCGTGGTGGTCAGTTCGGGATCCGTCGACGGCGCCCGAAGCGCCTCCGCCACACTCGACTGGCTCGACGCACACGGATACCGCGAACTCGTGGCCCGATCGGTGGCCGTCGTCAATGCAGTGCGCCCGAGGTCGGGCAAGGTGGATCTGCCGAAGGTCGTCGAGCACTTCGAGCAGCGGTGCCGCCTGGTGCGGCTGATTCCGTTCGACCCGCACCTCGAAGAGGGCGCCGAGATCGAACTCGAGCGGCTGCGTCCGAAGACGCGCAACGCACTCCTCGAACTGGCCGCCGCGGTGGCCTCCGACTTCCCGGCGTCGAGTTTCGCGCTACAGGACCGTCGCTGAGGCAGTGACGCCGATGGTGCCGGCTCGACCGGCACCACGGCTCTTGCTCATCCGGCCGGGTCCGCCGGACCGGCGTCGGGTTCGTCGGACTTCTTCCGACGCGTCTCCCGGTCCACCTTCCACAGGAAATCCGGATCATCGTCCGGTCCCTGCACCCGCGTGCTCAGCACGGGCCGCGTGTTCGGGCCGAACGCCTTCCACATCAGGACCGCCACTGTCACGAGCCCGATGAGTGCCAACAGATAGATCACCGCGCACCTCCTTACACCGCTCGAGGGTAGCCGGTATTCCTCGAGCGTAGCCGCGTCGGCGGCAGAGGGCACCCACCCGATCGCAGAGCGCCCGGGCAGTGCGGTGTTACCAGCCGAACCGCAGGGTCGGCCCGCCTGCAGCGTCAGGGTCGGCCCGCCTCCAGCATCAGGGTCGGCCCGCCTCCGTGGTGAGGGAGCGGAGCAACTGCATGACCTCTGCCTCGCGGAAGCGGCGGTGCCCACCGGGGGTGCGCAGTGATCCGAGTCGGCCCGCGTGCGCCCAACGCGTCACGGTCTTCGGGTCGACATGGAACAGGGCAGCCACCTGGCCCGGGGTCATGAGGGCTTCGTTGGATCCGCTGAATCCGGGTCCGTTGTAGGTGGGTGCGCTCATCGACGATCCTCCACTGCTTTCGACTGATCTGTGCTGAAGCCGGCCGCTGTTGCGACTGATCCCGGCCATCGTGACATCCGGAACCCTGGGTACTCGAACGATCTAATGTTGGTAAAGGGGAGGTAATAGACAAATCGGATAAGTCGGACGTGTGGGGAGCCCCCTCGGCGGTGGGTAACCTGGGGGCGTGAGCGAGTCATCCGAGAAGCCAGAAGACCAGGTCGAGCCCGTAGATTCGAGCCCGAAAGCGAAGCGGGACGGGCGGGTGACCAAGGGGCAGCTGGCGCGTGACGTCGCGATCTATTCGATCGCCCGGCTGGTGCTGGTCGTCGTCATCGGCGCCATCATTCTCGGGGTGGCCGCACTCGTCGGAGTCGCCGTGCCGCTGCTCGTCGCCGCGATCTTCGCGGTCCTCATCGCGCTCCCGCTGTCGCTGTTGCTGTTCGCGAAACTCCGCAAGCGGGTCAACGAGGGGATCGCCACGTTCGACGCGCAGCGCCGCGCGGACCAGGCCGACCTGCGTGCCCGGCTCCGTGGTGAGGGCACGTCCCGGTGACGGTCGACGACTGCGTCGTCATCGACCGGAGCTTGCCGCGGGACTGGGTCGACAACGCGGTCCGACTCATCGACGCCGACGCACAGCGCAGCGCCGACACGCACCTGCTGCGGTACCCGCTGCCCGTCGACTGGGGTGTGCAGCTCTATCTGAAGGACGAGTCGACCCACATCACGGGCAGCCTCAAGCACCGGCTGGCCCGGTCGCTGTTCCTGTACGCGATCTGCAACGGCTGGATCACCGAGGGAACCACGGTCATCGAGGCGTCGTCGGGATCGACGGCCGTCAGTGAGGCGTACTTCGCGAAGATGCTCGGCCTCGACTTCGTGGCGGTCATGCCGCGCAGCACGAGCGGCGCGAAGATCGCCCTCATCGAGGCGCAGGGCGGTCGCTGCCACTTCATCGACCACCCGCCGGAGATCTACAGCGAGGCTCGGCGGCTCGCCGCGGAGACGAACGGTCATTTCATGGACCAGTTCACGCACGCGGAACGGGCCACCGACTGGCGGGGCAACAACAACATCGCCGAGTCGATCTACCAGCAGATGACGCAGGAAGAGCACCCGGTGCCGGAGTGGCTCGTCATGAGCGCCGGGACCGGCGGCACCAGTGCGACGCTGGGCCGGTACATCCGCTACCGCAGGCACGCGACCCGCCTGCTCGTCGTGGATCCCGAGAACTCCGCGTTCTTCGGCGGCTACGAGATCAACTCCTGCGAGTATGCGACGGGAATGCCCTCGCGGATCGAGGGCATCGGCCGGCCCCGGGTGGAGCCGTCCTTCGTCGGGCAGGTCATCGACCGGATGATGCGGGTGCCCGACGCCGCATCCATCGCGACGGCCCGGCACGCCAGTTCGGTGCTGGGTCGCCGGGTCGGTGGGTCGACGGGCACGAACCTGTGGGGTGCGTTCACCGTCGTCGCGGAGATGCTCGCGGCCGGGCGGTCCGGCAGCGTCGTCACCGTCCTGTGCGACGGCGGTGAACGGTACGCCGACACCTACTTCGACGACGACTGGGTGGCCGGCGAGGGCATCGACCTCTCGGGCCCGACCGCGGTGCTCGACCGGTTCGCGTCGACCGGGGAGTGGCTCGGTCAGCCCGGCTGAGGCGCGGGTGCGGCGGTGCGCACCGGTGCGGTCACCGCGCGGGACATCGTGACTCGCGGCCACGCGGCGAGACCGTGCCGGGCCTCGTCGTCGCGGATGCGTGACAGGCCCGGTGTGAGGTCGGTCTCCGGCAGGGGGCGGAAACCCAGCCGCTCGTAGTAGGGGGCGTTCCACGGGACGTCGACGAATGTAGTGAGGGTGAGGGCGGGCAGTCCGCGGACGGCCGCCCACGACGAGATCTCGTCGAGCAGCCGCGCGCCGAGACCCTGGCGGGCGTGGCTGGGGTGGACCGACACCTGCTCGATGTGTGCGCCGCCGTCGACGACGGCGACGAGTGCGTAGGCGACCGGGGCATCGTCTGCGTCGACCGCGACCCAGATGCATTCCAGCTGGAGGTATTCGGTCAGCTCGTCGAGTGAGAACGGGGGATCGTCGGCGACGGCGTCCATTCCGATGTCACGAAACGGCGCACCCGCCGCGATTTCGATGTCTTGCAGAGCGGGAAGGTCGGTGGAAATGGCCGTGCGGATCACAGGTCTTTTGTACCCGAAATCGTGCTGTTCGCACAGTTTCCCTGCACTTTCCTAAAACCTACTCCTCCGTAGGCTACGGAACCGTAGGTTGGTAGCCTGGCGTTAGGACGACGGAGTGGGGACGCGCATGGACAAGCCCGAGGTGACTCTCGAGAACTACGAAGCGGTGTACGCGTACTACCGCGACCACCGGCAGAATCGGGTGCTCGCCAAGCTGGCGTACGCGTCGCTGTATGCGAAGTACCGGCCGCGGATCGTGTACGCGGACGACGCGAAGGCGCAGCTCGCCGGGCTGGTGAAGTCCGGCAGAGTGCTGATCGTCGCCGCCAACCACGTGACCCACAGCGATCAGTACACGCTGGCGGCGACGGCCTGGAACACGCCGTTGCGCCGCGCGATCGGACGCACCCGGGTGCTCGCGAAAGACGAATTGTTCGTCGACCCCGACCTGCACAAGAAGGTCGACATGATGGGCGGGATCCCGGTGTTCCGCAGCAAGAACTACGGGCTCCGGGCGGTCGCCGACGCGGGCAGGCTCATGATGGACACCTCCGCCGAACGGCTCTGTCGCGGCGACAACCTGGCGATCTTTCCCGAGGGTACGTGCAACGAGGACGACCCGACCCGGCTGCAGCACATCAACAGCGGCATCGGTCACATCGCGAAACGTGCGGCGGATCGCGGAGTCTCGCCCGTGCTGCTGTCCATCGGCATCAGTTACGGGCCGGATGCCCACGGGCCCGACACCGAGAACGTGAAGTCGGCCAGCGTGTTCGTGTCGGAGCCGGTGTTCGACTTGCCGGCGAAACCGATGGACATCGCGCACGTCGTGCAGAAGGACCTGCAGATCGCGGTCGACGGGGCGGTCGCGGCGTACTGACCTCCCACCTCGAATCTGTCAAGCAGGGTTGACACCCGGTCGGTGTCAACCTAAATTGACATGCATGACCGAAGCAACCACGCTCGCCGCAGCGGCGGGCAGCCCCGACCCCGCCGAGGGGTTGCGGGCCGTGCGTGCGCTGCGGCGACTCCTCGAACGGCTCGAGGCCATCCAGGTCGCCAACGCCCGCGCCCAGGGCTGGTCCTGGCAGGCGATCGCCGACTCCCTCGAGGTGAGCAGGCAGGCCGTCCACCAGAAACACAACCGGAGAGGGAGGTAACGGCGCATGTTCGAACGATTCTCGATGGACGCCCGGGCCGTGGTGATCGGCGCGCAGCAGGAAGCGCGCGACGTGAAGTCACCGCAGATCGGGCCCGAACACCTCGTACTCGCGCTGCTGTCCGTGAAAACCGAACCCGTCCACGGCATCCTCGCCGACGCCGGCATCGAGGAGGACATGGCGCGATCGACCGTCGTTGCGCACGGCACCGCCCTGAGCGACGCCGACGCGGAAGCACTCGAATCGATCGGGATCGACCTCGACGCCGTGCGGCAGAGTCTCGAGCAGAACTTCGGCAAGGGCGTGCTCGATCCCGAACAGCCCTCGGAGAAGCGCGGTTGGTTCGGCCGGAAGTCGGGGCACATCGGGTTCACCCGCGACGCGAAGAAGGCGATCGAACTGTCGCTGCGGGAGGCGCTGGCGCGCAAGGACGATCACATCGGTGCCGAGCACATCTTCCTCGGCGTGCTGCGTGTCGCCGAGGGCACGACGAAGGAGATCCTCGAGGTCCGGGTCGGAGTCGGCGAACTCCGCCGGCGCGTGCACGCGGCCCTCGACGACCGCGCGGCCTGACCGGTCGCCCGGTTCCCGTTTGTCCGATCGGTGTGCCAGCATGCACGCATGACCTTCTTGGTACGCCTCGTCATCAACGCGTTCGCGATCTGGCTGGCGGCAGCCTGGGTGTCGGGTATCGACATCTCCAGTTCGGGCAACGGAACCGGCTGGGACATCGTGGTGCTGCTCGGCATCGCGCTGGTGTTCACCGTCGTCAACATCTTCGTCAAGCCGCTGGTGAAGTTGCTGTCGCTGCCGCTGCTGATCCTGACGCTCGGCCTGTTCACCCTGGTGATCAACGCCCTGATGCTGTTGCTCACCGCGTGGCTGAGCTCCCAGACCGAGTACGGCCTGACCGTCGACGGCTTCTGGACGGCCGTGTGGGGCGGCCTGATCATCTCGATCGTCAACTTCGTCCTAGGCATCCTGCTGCCGGACGGCGACTGACCCGAAAGACTCAGGCGGCAGACAGGGCCACAGCGGTGGCGGCGCCCCACACCAGCATCGCCAGCCCCGAATCACGCAGCGCGGGAATCAGTGCGAGACCCAGGCCGCCCGAGCGGACGGGGGCGTTCGCCCGGACCGCGAGGGGCAGCGCGAGCAGTCCGACGAGAGCCCATGGGGTGCGCAGCACCAGGACGAGGGTCACGACGAACGGGACCGTCAGCGTGACCAGGTGCAGGATGCGGGTGCGCGAGTCGCCGAGCCGGACGGCGAGCGTGCGTTTGCCGGACTCGGTGTCGGTGGGAATGTCCCGCAGATTGTTGGCGACGAGAACCGCGCTCGAGAACGACCCGACGGCGACCGCGGACACGATTCCGGCCCAGTCCACCGTCTCCGCCTGCACGTACTGGGTGCCCAGGACGGCGACGAGACCGAAGAACACGAACACGGCGACCTCGCCGAAGCCGCTGTACCCGTACGGCTTCTTGCCGCCCGTGTAGAACCAGGCGCCCACGATGCACAGGGCACCGATCAGCACGAGCCACCACGCGGTGGTGACGGCGAGGACCAGACCGGCCACCGCGGCGACCGCGAAGCAGGCGATGGCCGCCGCCTTCACCGCCGACGGTTTCACCAGCTTGGACCCGACGAGCCGCAGCGGTCCGACCCGCTCGTCGTCGGTGCCGCGAATCCCGTCCGAGTAGTCGTTGGCGAAATTGACGCCCACGATCAACGCGAGAGAGACCACCAGTGCCAGTACCGCCTTCCACCACACCGCGCCGCCGAGCGATGCCGCGGCGCCGGTGCCCACGAGCACAGGGGCGATCGCGTTCGGGAGGGTGCGCGGACGAGCGCCTTCGATCCATTGAGCAGCCGTTGCCATGCACCGATCTTTGCATCGCGCGAGAAGGCGCCCGCACCCACACCGAACTTCGAGAAGTTCGCGCCCGCCCGGTGCAATACCATCGGACGCGGTGGACCAGCAGATGAGCGTGGACGAGACGGTGGCACCGGCAAGCGCACCCATCCAGGTCGCCTTGTTGGGTGAGGTATCGACGCGGCGATCGGGCGCGCTCGCACCGCTGCCCGGCACCCGCGCGCGCAGCCTGCTCGTTGCCCTCGCCCGCGATCCCGGCCGGAGCCGATCCGCGCAGGCCCTCATCGACGAGGTGTGGGGCGAGGATCCCCCGCGGTCCCCGATGAACGCGCTGCACACACAGGTCTCCCGGCTGCGGGCGGCGTTGCCGGACGGGGCGCTGGAGATCGGTCCGGCCGGATACCGGCTGGCTGTGTCCCGGGACGCCGTCGACCTGACCCGTGCGGAGGACGTGGCACGCCGACTGCAGGGCCGGGGTCACGGCGGCGGCGCCGGGCCGGACGAGATCCGCTGCGTACTCGCGCTGTGGCGGGGCGACCCGGGCGCCGACCTCCCCGAGCGGCCGCCCGCCCCCCGGCGCGCGGCGGGGCCCCATCACCCCGGCGTACGCTGCGGGGGCCGTTGCGGGCGCCCACTCGGGG
>NZ_WXYH01000356.1:0-43843 GCF_009872365.1 Rhodococcus sp. T7 | reverse complement strand
AACTCGGCAGCAACCAGATCGAGGACCACGCAATCAGTATCGTCCATCTGTCAAGCATGTGCCGTTGCAGTACTAGGAGCCCGCGATGCCCGACCGTCCGTCCCTCACCGGCGCTCCCTGCTGGATCGATCTCACCAGTTCCGACCCGCAACAGGTCATTCCGTTCTACACCGGACTGTTCGGGTGGAGGTCCGACACCAACGAGGATCCGCAGTACGGCGGCTACTCGATCTTCAGCATGAACGGCAAACCCATTGCGGGCCTTGGCCCGCAACAGCAGGGCAACCCGTACGGCAACGTGTGGACCACGTACCTCGCGTCCGAGGACGCCGCGGCCACCGCGGCGAAGGCGGCCGAGGCGGGCGGCCAGGTCATGATGCCCGCAATGGCCGTGGGCGACCAGGGCACGATCGCCATCCTCGGCGATCCCGCCGGCGCCGTCATCGGCGTGTGGCAGGCCGATCAGCACACCGGCTTCGGACTCGTCGACGAACCCGGCGCGCCGGTCTGGCACGAGACGCTGTCGCGCAACTACGCGGCCGCGCTCCCCTTCTACGCGGACGTGTTCGGCTGGACGTATCAGACCCTCGGCGACACAGACGAATTCCGGTACTCCCAGGCCAACCTCGGCGACCGCACCGTGGCAGGCATCATGGACGCCGACTCGTTCCTGCCCGACGGCGTCCCCTCGTTCTGGCAGTTCTACATCGGCGTCGGCGACACCGACGCGGCGGTCGCGAAGGTGATCGAACTCGGCGGCAGCGTCCGGCGCGAACCGGAGGACACCCCGTTCGGGCGGCTCGCCTCCGTCGCCGATCCTCTCGGTGCCACGTTCCAGATCACCACCCTGCAGTCCTGACCCTGCGACGGTGGCGCAATTCTGGCCCGCGACGGTGGCGCGCGGGCCGCGCCACCGTCACACGGGGCCGAACGGCGCCTGCGCCTCCTTGGCGTCCCAGATGTCGAGGAGCGAGCGCAGAATTTCCTCCGACATGCCCAGTCCGCCGAGATGGCTTTCCCCGTGCATCGTGTGGAACTCGGCGTCGGGCAGCAGCGACACCATGTGCTGCCCGTGCCGGAGCGGGACGATGTGGTCGCAGTCGCCGTGCCACCACCGGACCGGGGTCTTCACCGCGTTCACCCGGAATCCCCAGTCCCGCGCGAACAGGACGAGGTCGGCGAACGGGGCGCTGAGTTGCTTGCTGCCGCCGTTGAGCAGATCGTCGAGGAACATCGCCTTGAACTCGGGCCGCGCGAGGAGACGACGGTCGCCCTCCGGGGACATCCGTCCGTACAGGTCGATGATCGGCGACGCGAACGGCCGTGCCAGCCTGATGACGGAACTCGCCGCCAGCCCGACCGGGACGCCGCCCGCCGCCAGCACCGGCGCGGCCAGCACCGCGAGATCCATCAACCCGCTGCGGATCGCGTCGGGGCCCTTCGTCGGCGCGACACCCCCGAGGATGCCGGTCGCGACCACGCGGTCGGGCATCGCGTACGCCGCGGCGAGCGTGTAAGGACCGCCGCCGGACAGGCCGATCACGGCCATCTGGTCGATGCCGAGCGTGTCGGCGACCGTGCGCAGGTCCTCGGCGAAGTCGATCACCGCGCCGTAGCGGTGCGGGGTCGACGACCCGACCCCCGGCCGGTCGATCCCGATCAGCCGGACGTGCTCGCGCTCGGCGAACGCCCGGGCCTCCATCGGCACCTGACGCCGCGCCCCGGGTGTGCCGTGCAGCCAGAACACCGCCCTGCCCTGTGCCGAACCGAACTCCGCGAAGCCGAGCCGACGCCCCTCGCCTACCGCGACCGTGCCCTCCAACTGTGGGCGTGCGATATCCACCATTCCCACAGCTTCGCACGTGACGGTCGTCACGTTTCCGGTTGGGACCCTCTCAGCGGTGCGCGGTGGACGTGAACTGGTACGTCGCGGCGTCGACGATCTGCTCGGGAGACACCTCGATCTCACCGTTCAGCCACGCCGTCATGAGTTCTGCGAGCCCACCCACGAACAGCAGTGCGGTGATTTCGTCCTGCGGCGACGACCATGCCCGGTCGCCGTAGAGTTCCCGCGCCTGCTCCGCCACCAGCAGCGCGAACGCCCGCAGCAGTTCACGTCTTCGCGTCCGCAGCGGTTCGGCGCCTGCCGATTCGATGATCGACACCCGGCCTTTCCGCGGGTCGGCCGTCAGGATGTCGACGAACGCCGCGATCGCCGCCCGCACCCGCACCTCGGGATCGCCCGTCACGGTCTGGAGCGTGACCCGCGCGGCCTCGCCGATCTCCGCGGCGATCCCCTCGATCACCTGCACCAGTAGGTCGTCCCGGCCGCGGAAGCTCTCGTAGAAATAGCGTTCCGTCAGTTTCGCCTCGGCGCAGATGGCGGTCATGGTCGCCTTGTCGCCGCCGACGGTCCCGAAGACCTGCAGTCCCGCTTCGAGAAGTCGCGCACGACGTTCGGCGGCGCGCTCCTCCGAACTTCTCCCGCGGTACTGCCGCGCCGGCTGACCCATGACTCGATGTTGACAGACCACCTGGTGTGACGCACACTACAGACATCTGACATGGCGTCCTGTCACATACCCGACGAGGGAGTGCCCGTGCCCAAAGTTCTCGCTGCTCCGCCGCAGGAAAGCACGCTCAGCCCCATCTCGGGGAATGCCGGATTCCCCGTGATCGGACACTCCCTGGAGTACTTCCGCGACCCGATGGGATTGCTCCAGAGCCGCTGGGACCGCTACGGCCCCGTGTCGTGGCTGAGCATGGCCGGCAAGAGATGGGTCACGGTGCTCGGCCCCGACGGCTGCCAGTCGGTGCTGCAGAACAAAGACCGCGCCTTCGTCAACAGCGACGGGTGGAGCGTGCTGATCGGGCCGTTCTTCCACCGGGGGCTGATGCTCCTCGACGGCGACGAACACCTCGTCCACCGGCGAATCATGCAGCAGGCCTTCACCCGGGACCGACTGTCGCGCTACACCGAGGCACTGCACCCGGCCGTCGAGAAGGGGCTCGACGCCTGGCGGCCCACCACGGGTTTCACCGTGTACCCGGCGCTGAAGGAGCTGACGCTCGATCTCGCCACGAGCATCTTCATGGGCGGCGCCGAAGGGTCGACGCCACGGGAGATGGCCGAGGTCGACAAGGCCTTCATCGACTGCGTGCAGGCCGCCACATCGGTGGTGCGGTACCCGCTGCCCGGGACGCGATGGAAGCGTGGCATCGACGGGCGCCGCCGACTCGAGGAGTTCTTCCGCCGGTACCTGCCCGCCCGACGCGCGGGCGCGGGCGAAGACCTGTTCTCCGCGCTGTGCCACATCGAATCCGAAGACGGACAACGGTTCAGCGACGACGACGTCATCAACCACATGATCTTCCTGCTGATGGCGGCGCACGACACGTCCACCATCACGCTGTCGACGATGATGCAGTACCTCGGCCAGCATCCCGAATGGCAGGAACGCTGCAGGCGGCAGTCCGCGGCGCTGGGCACGTCCACCCCGAGCTACGGCGAACTCGACGAACTCACCGACCTCGACCTCGTCATGAAGGAATGCCTGCGCCTCGTTCCCCCGGTCCCGGTGGTCGCGCGCCGAGCGGTCCGGGACACCGAGGTGCTCGGCCACTACATCCCGAAGGGCACGTACATGTCGGTGGTCGTGCACTTCACCCACCACATGTCCGAGTACTGGCCCGACCCGGAGAGGTTCGACCCCGAGCGGTTCGCACCCGAACGCCGCGAGGACAAGGTCCACCGGTTCGCGTGGGAGCCGTTCGGCGGCGGCGTGCACAAATGCCTGGGGATGCACTTCGCGGGCGCCGAGATCAAGACGGTCATGCACCACCTGCTGCAGCGATTCGACTGGCGGGTGAGCCCCGGCTACGTCGCCCCGCTCAACTACACCTCGCTGCCGTTCCCCTCCGACGGCCAGCCGGTGGACCTGTACTGAGCCGACTCCGTAGTGCAGCCTCGGCCGATCCACCATAGTGGGAGTCATGACCGTTACGGCGCCCCCGCTCGACGTGTACTCGCAGCCCACGCTGTCCAACCTCATGCCGTCCGTCCTCGCTTCGCTGGGTGTCGCCGGCGAGCCCAACCGGCTGCACCTGCCCGACAGCAAGCACACCGTGGTGATGCTGATCGACGGCCTCGGCTGGAGCCTGCTGCGTCGTCATCGCGAGCGCGCCCCGTTTCTCGACAGCCTGACCGGACGGCCGATCCGCGCGGGGTTCCCCACGACGACCGCCACCAGCATCGCGTCGTTCGGCACGGGACTGCCGTCCGGCGGTCACGGCATCACCGGCTACCAGTCATACGTTCGTGAGGTTCGCGGCACGATCAACTGGTTGTCGTGGCGCGCAGGCCACAAGGGCGACGAACTCACCCGGCTGGTCCCCGAGGTCCTGCAGCCCACACCGACCGTGTTCGAGCGTGCCGCGGCGGCCGGTATCGCGTGCACGACCGTGGTTCCCGCGAAGTTCGACGGGTCCGGGCTCACCCGCGCCGTCCTCCGCGGCGGCACGTTCGCGGGAATACATGCGTACGGTGACCTGATCGCGCACGTCGTCACCGCGGCGCGATCCGGCGAACGGACGCTCACCTACTGCTATCTCAGCGAAATCGACACCCTCGGGCACATCTACGGTCCGGGATCCGCACCGTGGCTGCACCAACTCGACCTCGTCGACCGGCTCGTCGAGAGACTCGCCGCCGAACTCGCGATCGCGCAACCGGGCGCCGCCCTCCACGTCACCGCCGACCACGGCATGGTCACCGTCGACGACGCCGACAAGATCGACTTCGACGACACACCCGCGCTCTCCGACGGCGTGATGGCGCTCGCAGGCGAACCGCGGTGCAGGCACGTCCACGCGCGTACCGGAGCCGCGCACGACGTCGCCGCCCGGTGGAGGAGCGAACTGGGACACCGCATGTGGATCGGAACCAGAGACGAGGCCGTCACCGCGGGACTGTTCGGTCCCGCCGTGCGATCCGAGGTGCAGGGCCGCATCGGAGACGTCGTCGCCATCGCGCAGGGCGGGGTCGCGGTGGTCCGGCGCAAGGCGGAGTCGCGGCTGTCCGCCCTCCCCGGGCAGCACGGCGCGCTCACCGACGACGAGTTACTGATTCCACTGCTGCTGGGCGCCGCGACGTAAACCCGGGTCGTTCACCGGATTGCCGGGCCACTCCTGATAGAAATGACGAACAGCGTTGATTTCAGGAGAGATTCATGCCCCGCTCTGCGGTACCGAACACCGGCTCCATCATCACGACCCTCAGAACCAAGTGGCCCTGGATCCTCGCCGGCCTGCTCGTCGTCGTGCTCGTCACGATGCTCTCCCCGGACCCCGACGGCACCGTCGCCTCCGGAACCGGACCGGCCGCACCGTCGGAAGCCACTGACGCACAACAGATACAGACGGCATTCACCCAGCTGTCCACCCTCGAGGTGAAGGGCAGGGCACCGAAGACGGGATACGACCGGGAGCTGTTCGGCCCCAGTTGGACCGACAACGTGTCGGTCGCGCTCGGACGCAACGGCTGCGACACCCGCAACGACATCCTGCGCCGCGACCTCGTCGACATCACGTCGCGGGACCGCACCCGCGAGTGCGTGGTGCAGTCGGGCACGTTGCGGGATCTCTACACGGGCAACATCATTGCGTTCACCCGCGGCACGAAGACGTCGGACGCCGTGCAGATCGATCACGTGGTGGCGCTGTCGGACGCGTGGCAGAAGGGCGCTCAGCTCCTCGACGCGCAGACGCGGGCCGACCTCGCGAACGATCCCCGCAATCTGCAGGCGGTGGACGGACCCACCAATCAGCGCAAGAGCGATGCCGACGCGTCGACGTGGCTGCCCCCGCTGGCGGCGTACCGCTGCACCTATGTGGCGCGGCAGGTGGAAGTGAAAGTGGCGTACCGGCTCTGGGTGACGCCGCCCGAACGCGATGCGATGGCCGCGGTGCTCACCGGCTGCGGCGCGCGGTGATCACGTCCCGGGTGGGGTGAGCCGGTTCTCGGAGCCGGTGTCGACCGCAGGCGCCGTCGCACCGGAATCCCAGTCGACGGAGTTGTTGGAACCGGTCAGTTCGAGGGAGTCGAGGGACACCGCGCGCACGAAGTTGTCGTTGCCACTCACCGTCATCGCACCGGAGTCGTCGACGTTCAGGGAGTTCCCGCTTCCGGTGACCGAGATCCGCTCCGCCTGCTTGCCGAGCACGGTCACGGCGTTGCCCTGAAGTTCGATCGATTCGACGACGTCGATGGTGGAACTGTTGCTGCGCCCCGAGATGGTGAGTGTTCCGGTCTGCCCGCCGACGACGTTGGTGTCCTGACCGCGGACGACGATCGCGTTGGACGTGGCGACGGTCGCCGAGACGCCGTTGGCCTCGATGGTGACGGTGCCGCATTCGCCCTCGAGGACGACCCCGGCACCGTCCCGGTCGACGATCACGTCGCGGCCCGCGCAGTCACCGCCCGAGTTCAGTTCCACCGCAGAGCCGGACACCGTCGAGGTGCCGCCGCCGCCGGTGCTCCCGCCGCCGCAGCCCGCGAGGGCCACGGCGGAGGACATCAGCACGGCGACGGCGACCGACTGCCGGGTGACACCCATCGATCCCTGCTTTCCTGCCCCCGACGGGACCGGGTCAGTTCTTCGCGAGCGCCGGCATCGTCACGACCTGGGCCGCGTAGGACAGCCCGGCACCGAACGCGAGCAGCAGGGCGGTGTCGCCGGGCTTGGTGGCGCCGGACTGCAGCATCTCCTCCATGGCGAGCGGCACCGATGCCGCCGACGTGTTGCCGCTCTCGGCGATGTCGTCGGACACGGGCACGCCCTCGGGAAGTTTCATGCTGCGCGCGATCACCTCGGTGATCCGCGAGTTGGCCTGGTGCGGGACGAACGCGTCGAGGTCGTCGACCGACATGCCGGCCTTCTCGACCGCCCGCAGCGCGACCTTGCCCATCTCGAAGGCGGCCCAGCGGAACACGGCGGTGCCTGCCATCTTGATGTACGGACGCGTGGCACCCGGCGTCGTGATGTATTCGTACCAATCCAGGTCCTGCACGATGGCGTCGGCCTGGGAGCCGTCCGAACCCCACTCCACCGGCCCGATGCCTGCGACGTCGCTCTTGCCGACGACCACGGCCCCGGCACCGTCGCCGAAGATGAAGCGCGTCGAGCGGTCGGTCGGGTCGGTGGTGATGCTCATCTTCTCGACACCCACCACGAGGGCGTAGTCGACGGATCCGCCGCGAACCAGATCGGACGCCACCGTCAGCGCGGTGCAGAAGCCCGCACATCCACCGCCGAGGTCGAACGCTCCGGGGCCGTTGGTTCCGAGGGCGTCGGCCACCAGCGCGGCAGCGGGCGGTGTCAGCAGCAGGTACGTCGACGTGGCGACGATGACGACCCCGATCTGCTCGGGGTCGATCCCACTCGCCTCGATCGCCTTGCGCCCCGCCTCGATGGACATCGTGACGACGTTCTCGTCCTCCGCCGCGAACCGCCGGTTGCGGATGCCCGAGCGCGACTGGATCCACTCGTCGTTCGAGTCGATCAGTTCACAGATCTCGTCGTTGGTGACGACCCGTTCGGGCCGGTACACGCCGAGCCCGAGAAGGGCGGACTGCCGACCTCCAGCCACGGTGGCAATCTGCTTTCCCATCGATCGATCTCCTCATCAGGTCCCGCGTGGTTACGCGCAGTGTGGACTTGTCGCCAGCACACGTTACGTCGGCGGCCGCCCCGCGGGTAGCACCGGTTCCTGTTACTGACGAGTAATATCGGATCCGTGGAGGCGTCGGCGAAACGAACAGGGCGGTCAAACCGACACTTTCGGAAGAACAGTCTTGTTAGACTTCTCGCGATTTCCAGCAGTTGATCACCGGTAGGGGGAGTGGTCTCTTCAGGCCACGCAGTGCCGCCTGCTGCTAGAGATGGAGTGTCCTTCGTGAAGCGAACCAGAGCTCTTGCAGCAGCCTCGCTCATCGGCGCGGCAGTGACGTTGATCGCATTCGCGGGCCCGGCCGCCGCGAACCCCAACGCCATCAATCCGATCCCCGGACTCAACGGCACCAACGGGATTCCGCACCTCACCGGCCGCACCCAGGCGGTCGCGCAGCAGACCGGCATGCTCGGTCCCAACCGCACCCAGGACTCCAACGTCCTCGGCACCGACCTCGGCATCATGTGGGACAACGGCCAGGGCCAGGTCCTCACGGCGTTCGGCGACTCCGCCGGGCTCGGACTGCCCAACCTGCTGTCGGGCAGCCTGTGGGCGTGGCGCAGCAGCACCCTCTTCCGCAGCTCGGACGGCATCCTGTCCGACGGGATGAATTTCGACAGCTCACCCCGCGACATCTTCGGCCAGTCCAAGGAGCTGGTCCCCAGCCCGAAGATTCCGTTCGTCGAGATCAGCCGCATCCCCACCGCGGGCGTCGCCGTCGGCAACACCCAGGTGCTGAGCATGATGTCGGTGAAGAACTGGGGACCGGCGGGCACGTGGGACACCAACTACTCCGGTCTCGTCTACTCACAGGACAACGGCGAGAACTGGACCGTCGCCCCCGAGACGCAGCGCCCGAACGTCGGGGGCAACGCCAACTTCCAGATGAGCGCATTCGTCAAGGCCGACGGCTTCGTCTACCAATACGGCACCCCCGCCGGCCGCGGCGGACTCGTCCACCTCGCCCGCGTCCCGGAACCGCAGATCATGGACCTCGGCGCGTACGAGTACTTCGACGGCGCCAAGTGGATCAAGGGCAACCCCGACGTCGCCAAGCCGATCATGCCGGGCGGCGTCGGCGAATTGTCCGTCGCGTACAACGAATACCTCGGGCAGTACCTCATGCTGACCACCGACCAGTTCAACTCGGTGGTCATGCGCCGCTCACCGTCGGTGACCGGACCGTGGGGCCCACCCGAGGTGCTCGTCGACACCCGGGAACTGCCCACCGCGTACGGCGCCTACATCCACCCGTGGTCGTCGGGGCGCGACCTCTACTTCCTCACGACGGTGCACAACAACTACAACGTTCTCCTGATGCACACCACGCTCACTCCGTAGCGGTCGTACTAGCGTCGGGGCATGGATGCAGCTGCCTGGGACGAACGGTATTCACAGAGCGAACTGGTGTGGGGCGCGCCACCCAACGCCGTCGTGGTCGAGCAGGTCACCGCGCTCCCCCGCGGTCGCGCACTCGACCTCGCGTGCGGGGAGGGCCGCAACGCGCACTGGCTGGCCACCCGCGGCTGGGAGGTGACGGGGCTCGACTACTCGGCCGTCGCCCTCGACAAGGCCCGCCGGGTGGCCGCCGAAGCGCCCCGCTCGGTCCGGGAACGGCTCGACTACCGCGTCGCCGACGTCACCGAGTCGGACCTCGGCGGCGAGTACGACCTCGTGCTCATGATCTACCTCCATCTCGCTCCCGAGGAGCGTCTGCAGGTTGTGAACCGCGCCATATCTGCGCTGAAACCTGATGGAATCCTCATGATTTTGGGGCATGACGCCGTTAACTTGTCGCAGGGAGTCGGGGGTCCTCAGGACATCGAAATCCTGTACACACCAGATGATTTGGTAGCGGTGCTCGATGGTCGTGTGAGCGTGGACGTCGCCGAACGGCGATTCCGCGAGACGGAGGCCGGAACGGCGATCGACGCGCTCGTCGTCGCACACCGCCCGAGTCTTGGCAGTCCGGTAAATGACGCGTAATATCGCTGATGTTACCGACGAGTAATAACTTGGGCGGTACTAACTGATAGACCGCACCATCTCACTGGGAGAGACAGAAGACATGGGCCATTACAAGAGCAACGTCCGCGACCTGGAGTTCAACCTCTTCGAGGTACTCGGTCTCGAGCAGCCGCTGAGTGACGGCGTGTGGGGCGATCTCGACGCCGACACCGTCCGCAACATGCTCAGTGAAGTTGCCCGCCTCGCCGAGGGACCGCTGGGCGAGTCCTTCGCCGACGCCGACCGCAACCCTCCGGTCTTCGACCCCGAGAACCACACCGTCACCCTGCCGGAATCCTTCAAGAAGTCGTTCCGCGCACTGTGGGACGCCGAGTGGTACCGCATGGGAATCTCCGAGGAGATCGGCGGCGTCCCCGTGCCGCGGTCCGTCGTGTGGGCCATCGGTGAACTGATCCTCGGCGCCCAGCCGGCCGCGCACATGTACCAGGCCGGACCCGCCTTCGCGGACGTCCTGTTCAACAACGGCACCGAAGAGCAGAAGAAGTGGGCCGCCACCATCGTCGAACGCGGCTGGGGCGCCACCATGGTCCTCACCGAACCCGACGCCGGTTCCGACGTCGGCGCAGGCCGCACCAAGGCCATCAAGCAGGACGACGGCTCCTGGCACATCGAGGGCGTCAAGCGGTTCATCACGTCCGCCGACTCCGACGACCTGTTCGAGAACATCTTCCACCTCGTCCTGGCCCGCCCCGAGGGTGCAGGCCCCGGCACCAAGGGACTGTCGCTGTTCTTCGTCCCGAAGACGCACTTCAACTTCGAGACCAACGAATTGGGCGAGCGCAACGGCGCTTTCGTCACCAACGTCGAGCACAAGATGGGTCTGAAGGTCTCCGCCACGTGTGAGGTCACCTTCGGCGGCCACGGCATTCCCGCCCAGGGCTGGCTCGTCGGCGAGGTCCACAACGGCATCGCGCAGATGTTCGACGTCATCGAGCACGCCCGGATGATGGTCGGCACCAAGGCCATCGCCACCCTCTCCACCGGCTACCTCAACGCCCTCGACTACGCGAAGGAACGCGTCCAGGGCGCCGACCTCACACAGATGACGGACAAGGCCGCCCCGCGCGTCACCATCACGCACCACCCCGACGTCCGTCGCGCCCTCGCCATGCAGAAGGCATACGCCGAAGGCCTGCGCGCCGTGTACCTGTACACCGCGGCGCACCAGGACGAGGCCACCGCCAAGCTGGTGTCCGGCGCCGACAAGGACCTCGCGTTCCGCGTCAACGACCTACTGCTCCCGATCGTCAAGGGTGTCGGCTCCGAGCGGGCCTACCAGTACCTGACGGACAGCCTGCAGACCTTCGGCGGTTCCGGCTTCCTGCAGGACTACCCGATCGAGCAGTACATCCGCGACGCCAAGATCGACTCGCTGTACGAGGGCACCACCGCCATCCAGGCGCAGGACTTCTTCTTCCGCAAGATCGCCCGCGACCGCGGCGTGGCACTCGCCCACGTCGCAGGCGAGGTCAAGAAGTTCATCGACACCGAGGCGGGCAACGGTCGCCTCAAGGCCGAGCGCGCCCTGCTCGCCACCGCCCTCGAGGACGTCCAGACCATGGCCGCCACCCTCACCGGGTACCTCATGGGTGCACAGGAGCAGCCGTCCGAGCTGTACAAGGTCGGCCTCGGGTCCGTCCGGTTCCTGATGTCCGTCGGCGACCTCCTCATCGGCTGGCAGCTCCTGCGTCAGTCCGAGATCGCGATCAAGGCCCTCGACGAAGGCGCCTCCGGCAAGGACAAGGCGTTCTACGAAGGCAAGGTCGCCATCGCGTCCTTCTTCGCGAAGAACGTACTGCCCGAGCTGACCGCCACCCGCGGCATCGTCGCCAACCTCGACAACGACATCATGGAGCTCGACGAAGCAGCGTTCTGATCGGCTTCACACGGCCCGGTGGCCGGGGATTCGTCCCCGGCCACCGGGCTTTTTCGTGCCCTGGCCGGGACGCCGCACCACTTCTCGGCCCACGAACCCCCTTTCGGTCCCGACAGGGTGAGCGCGAGCCGAGAAGGAGTGCGGGAGTTGTCCACAACCCTCGGTTCATCCACAGCCTGGTCCGAGGGGCCGGATTCTCGGCGCAGTCCGGGCGAGAATCGTTCCCATGGAACACGACCCGGGGGCGATGCTGCGACGCCAGGACGCGTTGGGCCGCGGCTACAGCGACGACGAGATCCGACGCCTGTACACGCGCGGCGAGTGGCACCGCATCGGCCGCGGCGCGTACCTCTCCGCGGCGGTGTTCTCGGCGCTCGGCGAGGAAGAACGTCATCGCTTCCTGATCGATTCGACCCTTCACGCCCTCTCGGACGACGCGGTGCTCAGCCACCAGTCTGCGGCGGTCGTGTACGGACTGCCGCTGTGGAGAACGGCCCTCGACCGCGTGCACGTCACCCGAAACCGGTGGGGAGGCGGCCGGGTCAAGCGACGGATCACCGTGCACTGCGCCCCGATCGGAGAGCACGTCGCAGTGGTGGACGGGCACCCGCTGACCCTCCCGGCGCGGACCGTCGTCGACCTCGCGAGGACGCTGCCGTTCGAGCAGGCAGTCGTGCCCGGTGACGCCGCGGTCCGCAAGTTCGGCATCAGCCGCGACGAATTGGACGCCGAACTCGCCCTCGCCGCGCGGCGGCACGGAATCGACGCGGCGCGGAGAGTCGTCCGCTTCGTCAGCGGGCACAGCGAAAGTGTCGGGGAATCGCGAAGCCGGGTGATGCTGGCGCGGGCCGGGCTCCCCGTTCCCTCCCAGCAAGGTGAGGTGTTCGACCCCGTCGGGCGCCGTGTCGGGCGCGTCGACTTCCACTTCGACGGCGTCGTGCTCGGAGAGTTCGACGGACGCGTCGAGTACGGACGGCTGCTGAAACCCGGGCAAACACCCGGCGACGCGGTGTTCGCCGAGAAGAAACGGGAGGACGCACTGCGCGACCTCGGATTCCAGGTGGTGCGGTGGACGTGGGACGACCTCGAGTCACCCGCGCAGGTGGTGGACCGGGTCCGCCGCGCAATCGCGCGTGCCGAGTCGCCGCGAGGCTGGGTCGTCCAGGCGCCACTGCCGTCTGCAGCCGCTCACGGTACGAGCACTGTAGACGCACCACTTCTCTGTTCACGCAAAACTTTTCGGTCCCGCGAGGGGGTGCGCGAACAGAGAACGGGTGCGGCTACCCGCCGCCGTTCGGCTTCGGGGTGGTGGTCGGGGTCTCCGCCGGAGCGGACGGGGCCGGCGACGCGGCGGGGGTGCGCTCGTCGGGCTTGGGCGCGCCCGGTTCCTCGCACTTGACGATCGGGACGGGGTCGTAGCGGACGGTCCTGGTGTTCCTGGAGATCTCCTGGCCGGTGGCGTGATCGGAGATCACCCGCGTGTCGCTGGCAGTGAATCCCGGTGCGCCGCTGGAGGCGATGCAATGATCACCGGCGGGCAGAGTGACCGTGTCGGGTTGCGTCGGCTTGGTGCGGTTGCCGGTGATCGACTCGACGTCGACCGACTTGGTACCCCAGAACCGGATGGTCAGGTCGGAGGCGCCGCCGATGGCCTGGATCATCACACCCGTCTTTCCGGTGTTCCGGAACTGCAGGTCGATTGCGCCTTCGAAGACGGTGGCCTCACGCGCCTCGGGGTACCGAGAGATGTAGTACGAGTGCTCGGTGTGCGCGACGTCCTCCATGCCGGCGAAATACGCGGCGTTGTAGAGCGTCGTCGCCACCTGGCTCACCCCGCCGCCGACGGCGGTGTCCGGGCGGCCGTTGTTGATGATGCCCGACTCCACATAGCCCTGAGCGGTACCGCGCGGACCCGTGTACCCGTTGAGCGAGAACGTGTCGCCCGGCTTGATCAGTGCCCCGTTGATCTCGCTGGCAGCGAGCCGGATGTTCGTCCCGGACGCCGCCGAGAAACCGCCGGTCGTGAACTCGCCGATCACTTCCTTCACACCCAGCGCCTGCGCGGCCTCCGTCGTGAGGGCGGGCGGGATCGGTCCGTACACCGCGGCAATGGTGTGAGAACCGTTGCCGCGCAACACCTCGGGCAGCGTCTCCAGCGTCTTGGGCCACTGCACCAGATCACCCACGACCGCGGGGACGACGGTGGGTGATCCCCCGTCGAGCGTGATCTTCGCGTCCTTCGGAACGATCTCCGTGGACACGAGTTGCGGGGCGAGGATGCCCGTCGCCGCCTCGATGTTGTACGTCGGTTTCAACCCGCCGTTGCCATCCGGTTCGAACCCGACGATGGCACCGATCTGCTGACGCGGCGCGGTCGCGACCTTGCCGTCACGACCGGTGACCACCAGATCGGCGGACGCCGCCGGCACCGCCACGTCGTCGAGCGCCCGCCGGACGCCCTCCTGCGTCACCGTCACGGGCACGACGTCGACGGGCAGATCCACCGTTTCGCCGAACGCCCACTTCTCGATCAGCGCCGCCTCGGCACCCTCACCGTTCAGGTTCTGCCCGGTCGACGGATCCACCGGCACGGGGGTAGCGCCCTCGAACACGACGGTCCCCTCGCGGGACGCACGATCGGTCTCACTGCGAAGGCCGTCGACGGCGGACGCCAGCGCCGCCTCGTCGCGAGTCGACACCACCCCGATCTCGTCGGTGGTGAAGAACGACGCCAGCCTGGTGAACGGGTTGAGCGGCTGCGAATGGGCCCGGTCGAGAGTGGCCTCCCAGTCGACGCCGAGCCCGGCGGCGGACGGAACGAGTTCCGTCGACACGTCACCGGCCTGCACCGTCAGCGGCTGACCGACGCGCGGGCCGACCTGCGCCTGCAATGTGGCCTCCGCCTCCTCGCGGGTCGAGCCGCCCACGTCGACGCCCGCCACGGTGACCCCGCGCGGGACCTTCCCGGACGACACCGCGAGGTCCGCGGCGTACGCGATGCCGATCACGGCGATCACACCGCCGGCGATCGCGGCGACCTTCACCCACGAGGCACGCGCCGGAGTCTTCTCGGCGGGCTCCTCCGCGGGCTGCGGTTCTGCCGGCTGCGGTTCCGGTTGCGGCGGGGCCGGCGACGCGGCAGCCGGGGCCACGACCGTCGGATCCTCGGCCGGCGTCGTGTACGCCTGCGTCGGACCGGGAACGGGACCCGGCGGAATCGCGGGAATCACCTGTGTGACGTCCTCGTTCGCCGGCGGCTCCACCCACAACGGGGCCTGCTCCTCGGAAGGTTCCCCCAGGTCACCGAGGTGCAACTGGGTTGTCGGAGCCTCGTCGGCGCTCGGCTGTGTGATCGGGACCTCGTCGGCACTCGGCTGCGTGGCCTGAACCTCGCCGTCGGCACTCGGCTGTGTGGTCGGAGCCTCGTCGGCTTCCGAAGCAGGCTCGTCGGCCGGGTTCTCGGGTTCGACGCTGTCAGGTTCGACGCTGTCGGGCGTCGCGGAAGGGTCCGGCGTCGACCGTTCGGGTGCAGTGCTCCCCTTGTCGCCGTCTTCGTGATTCACCGTGGCCCTCTCGCCGAGTCGTCCTTCGTGCGGGCCTCAGCTTGCCGTCGGTGCTCGTTGCATTTCAAGCGCGATCCGATCCGAGCGAGGCCCGGTCGAGACCCCCACGTCAGCCTACCGGCCGGCCGGAAATGCAAGAGCCCCGCGCTGCTGCCAGGTCGGGGGTCAGGCAGCAACACGGGGCTGACAGGGATATCGCCAGCTAATCTCCAGCGTTACACCTGTCGGAAAAGTTTTCGGGGATCCGGCCACCCCTCGTTGCCGGATCCCCGCTCGCACCGCGCACACGCTGGCCTTTCCGGTCTCCCAGCTACCGGAAAGGTCAGCCGGTTCACGCCTCTATGATTGCCGTCACACCTTGGCCGCCCGCGGCGCAGATGGAGATCAGGCCGCGGCCCGACCCCTTCTCCGCGAGCATCTTGGCGAGCGAGGCGACGATGCGGCCGCCGGTCGCGGCGAACGGGTGGCCCGCCGCCAGCGACGAGCCGTTGACGTTGAGCTTGCTGCGGTCGATGGAGCCGAGTGCGCCGTCGAGGCCGAGGCGTTCCTTGCAGTACTCGTCGGATTCGAATGCCTGCAGCGTCGCGAGCACGACGGACGCGAACGCCTCGTGGATCTCGTAGAAGTCGAAGTCCTGCAGGGTGAGGCCGTTGCGGGCCAGCAGACGCGGGATGGCGTACGTGGGCGCCATGAGGAGCCCGTCCTTGCCGTGGATGTAGTCGACGGCCGCGGTCTCGGAATCGACGAGGTGCGCGAGGACCGGAAGCTTGCGCTCGGCGGCCCATTCGTCCGTGGAGAGCAGGACCGCGGACGCACCGTCGGTGAGCGGGGTGGAGTTGCCCGCCGTCATGGTGGCGTCGCCCGCCTTCACCCCGAAGACCGGCTTCAGCTTGGCGAGCTTCTCGGCGGTGGAGTCGGGACGCAGGTTGTCGTCGCGGGTGAGGCCGAGGAACGGGGTGACCAGGTCGTCGAAGAATCCGCGGTCGTAGGCGGCGGCCATGTTCTGGTGGCTGGCGGCGGCCAGTGCGTCCTGGTCCTCGCGGCGGACACCGAATTCCTTGGCCGTGACGGCGGCGTGCTCGCCCATGGACATGCCGGTGCGGGGCTCACCGTTGCGCGGGATCTCGATGCCGAGCATCGACGGGCGGACGTTACCGAGCAGCTTGATGCGGTCGCCGGTGCTCTTCGCACGGTTCAGCGACAGCAGGAATTCGCGGAGTTCGTCGTTGACGCCGATCGGGGCGTCCGATGTGGTGTCGACACCGCCGCCGACACCGGCATCGATCCGGCCGGCCGCGATGGCGTCGCCGACCGCGACGATCGACTGCAGTCCGGTGCCGCAGGCCTGCTGCAGGTCGAACGCCGGGGTGTAGGGGCTGAGGGCGCTGCCGAGGACGCATTCGCGCATCAGGTTGAAGTCGCGGCTGTGCTTGAGGACGGCGCCGCCCGCGACGAGTCCCAGCTTCTCGCCCTGGAGGTTGAAGCGGCTCACCAGTCCGTCGAGGGTGGCGGTGAACATGTCCTGGTTGGACGCCTGCGCGTACTTGCGGTCGGAGCGGGCGAACGGGATACGGTTTCCGCCGACGATCGCGACGGGACGCTGCTGCTTTCCGCCCGGCTTCGGGGCCGCAGCGGAGTTCGAGTTGGTGCGAGCTTTGCTGGTCACTGACGTCTCCAAGGATCTGGTGCGATTACCTGTTGGCTACTATTCTTACTCAGGAGTAAGTTACTTGTCGACACCGCACTTCACTCGGTGCTCGGTGACTGACCGCCAAACGACGACAGAAGGTAGGACCGTGGCAGCCAGCAAGGGAGCTCCCGACCTCTATTCCCAGTTCCTCTCATCCGCACCCGGCGCGTTCATCGCGGCGAAGGCGGGACTGCCGCGGCCCGAGAACCTGCGGCGATACAAGCACGGCGAACCGGCGCTCGCCGGCCCGGTCCTGATCGGCGGCAAGGGCCGCCTCGTCGAGCCGCTGCGCGAACTCCTGTCCGACTACCCCGCCGCGGGCGCGGGCGACGACCGGTACGGCGCCCTGGTGTTCGACGCCACAGGCATCGGTTCGGTCACCGAACTCGAGCAGCTGTTCGAGTTCTTCCAGCCGGTGATCCGCAACCTCGCACCGTCCGCGCGCGTCGTCGTCATCGGAACGACGCCCGAGGAGACGTCCGGCGTCGACGAGCACATCGCCCAGCGCGCGCTCGAGGGCTTCACCCGCAGCGTCGGCAAGGAGGTCAAGCGCGGCGCCACCGCTCAGCTCGTCTACGTCTCGCCGACGGCCTCCACCGGACTGTCGGGTCTCGAATCCACGCTGCGCTTCCTGTTGTCGGCCAAGTCCGCGTTCGTCAGCGGCCAGGTCATCCGCGTCGGGTCCGAGGATTCGGTCGCGCCCGCCGACTGGGACAAGCCGCTCGACGGGAAGGTCGCCATCGTGACCGGTGCGGCACGCGGCATCGGCGCGACCATCGCCGAGGTCCTCTCCCGCGACGGCGCGCACGTCATCTGCGCCGACATCCCGGCCGCCGGTGAGGCACTGTCCGAGACCGCCAACAAGGTCGGCGGCACCTCCCTCGCCCTGGACGTGACCGCGGACGACGCCGGCGACAAGCTCGCCGAGTTCGTCCTCGAACGGCACGGCGGCGCCGACATCATCGTCCACAACGCCGGCATCACCCGCGACAAGACTCTCGCCAACATGGACGAGGGCCGCTGGAACATGGTGATCGGCGTGAACCTTCTTGCACCGCAGCGCATCACCGATGCGCTCGTCGCCAAGGGTGTGCTGAAGGAAGGCGGCCGCGTGATCGACGTCTCCTCCATCGCCGGCATCGCGGGCAACCGGGGCCAGACCAACTACGGCACCTCCAAGGCCGGTGTCATCGGACTCGTGCAGGCGTCCGCGCCGGTGCTCGCGAAGAAGAAGATCACCATCAACGCCGTCGCCCCCGGTTTCATCGAGACGGCGATGACGGCGGCGATCCCGTTCGCCACGCGCGAGGCCGGGCGTCGCATGAGTTCGCTGCTGCAGGGCGGCGAGACCGTCGACGTCGCCGAGACGGTCGCGTACTTCGCGAGCCCCGCGTCGAACGCCGTCACCGGCCAGATCGTCCGCGTCTGCGGCCAGAGCCTGCTGGGCGCCTGATGCCGGGCAAGGTCGTGCAACTCACGGAGAAGCCGGGCACGCTCGACATCTACGCCCGCGCCGTGCGCAGCGCGCTGCCGGTCATCGGAGCGAGCGGGGACAGCGCCCCGGACACGACGCTCGTCCTGAACGGCGTGCACGTGGATCCCGACAACCTGGCGGCGTACGACCGGGTGACGGGGCTGCGGTTCGGCGACACCCTGCCGCTCACGTACCCGTTCACGCTGGTGTTCCCGGTGGTGATGAAGCTGATGGTGTCCGAGGGTTTCCCCTTCCCCGCCATCGGTTCCGTGCACGCGGAGAACGTCATCGAGCAGTTCCGCCCGATCTCGGCGGTCGAGCCTCTCGACGTGTCGGTACACGCGGAGAATCTGCGTGAGCACCGCAAGGGGCTGCTCATCGACGTGATCAGCGAGATCAGGGTCGGACGCGAACTGGTGTGGAAGCAGACGTCGACGTTCCTGCGTCAGCAGAAGACGTCGCTGTCCGGCCAGCCCGGCCCCGAGCCGAAAGCCGAGGAGGAGCCGCCGCGTCCGCTGCGGACGTTGCGGGTCGATCAGAAGACGATCGGCAAGTACGCGGCCGTGTCCGGCGACCGGAATCCGATTCACGTGTCGACGTTGGGCGCCAAGGCTTTCGGGTTCCCGAAGACCATCGCGCACGGCATGTGGAGTGCGGCCGCGGTCCTGGGGTCGGTGGAGGGCCGGATACCGGACGCCGTCACGTACAGCGTGCGCTTCGGCAAGCCGATCCTGCTGCCGTCCACGCTGAACGTGTACGCCGATCGAACCGCCGACGGCTGGGATCTGTCGATCAAGCACCCGAAGAAGGGGTACCCGCACCTCACCGCGACACTGCGCTGACGGCGGCGATCGGGACGCTCGTTCGATCTGACCGAACGAGCGTCCCGTTCACTCCGGCTTCTTCTTGCCCGCGAGGCCGCGCCACGCCAGCGACTCCAGCAGGTCGGCGGCGGCGTCGACCTCGATCTCGCCGCCTGCGACCCGGTCTGCCACAGCCTCACCGGCCCCGACCAGGGCTATGGCGATCAGTTCGAAATCCTGGCCCGGCTCCGGGTCCTTGGTGCTGGACTCGAGCAAGTGTGCGGTGAGTTCGATCAGCCGGTCGCGGCTCGACTGCACCGAGCCGACGAACGCCTGCTGCCCCATCGCCTGGCGGTACAGCACCATCCACGACTTACGGTGTTTGCCGACGAACCCGAGGAACCCCTCGAGCGCACGGCGCAGTTGCTCGCGCGGGCTCAGCCCGGGATCGCCCGCCGGTGCGAGCGCCTCGACGAAGCGCAGCCCCTCCCGCTGGATGCAGGCCGCGAACAGTTCGTCCTTGGAGCCGTAGTAGAGGTACAGCATCGGCTTCGAGATTTCTGCCTTGGCCGCGATCGCGTCCATCGACGTCTCGTGAAAACCTCTGTCGGAGAAGACGTCGACGGCAGCGTCGAGCATCTGCTGCTCGCGCACTGCGCGCGGCAGTCGCTTGGTGCCGCCGGCCATACGGTCCTCCATCATCGTCGAACCCGCTATCTTACTCTACGGTAATAAAGCAGGCTCGACCGGCGGACGAGAAGAATACCAGCACCCCGTCGCCGCACCGCGCACTAGCAGGCCAGAGCGCCCTTCGCCCGCGCGACCGTCAGCACCGCGTCGTCGACCCGCTGCTGCGGCAGCTTGCCCGAGGCCACAACGCTTTCGAGGTGGTCGAGGACCCGCGGGACGTCGTCGGTGGTGAGCCACAGCGCGACGTCGACACCGGATTCGAGTGCCGTCTCGACAGCCTCCGTGATGTCGTAGCGGTCGGTGATGGCCTGCATGCCGCTGAGGTCGTCGGTGAAGATCGGGCCGGTGAACGGCGGTGCACCGTAGCCGGTGCCGCCGCGCAGCAGGGCCACTGCATCGGGGCTGATGCTGGCGGGGATTCCCGGCGCCGTCAGGCCGGGCACCTCGAGGTGGCCGAGCATGACGCCGACACCAGTCGACACCAGGTTCCGGAACGGGACGAGGTCCTTGGTCTGCAACTGCTCGAGCGGCGGGGTGGTGACGGCGCCGGTGTGGGAGTCGCCGGACGCGGATCCGTGACCGGGGAAATGCTTGATCACCGGCAGGATTCCCGCGTCCCGCATGCCGCGCGCGTACGCGTCGGCATAGCGGGTGACGACGGCGGGATCGTCGGAGTAGGAGCGGTCACCGATGACGCTGTCGTCGGGCTGACTGCTGACGTCGACGTCGGGCGCGAAGTTGACGGTGACCCCGAGGTCCTTCAGTCCGCGCCCCCGCTCGAGCGCCATCTGATAGGTCTGTTCCTCCGTCATCGTGGCCGCGGTCTGCCGGGCGGAGGGATCGGCGCCGAGCAGGTTCTCGACGCGCGACACCCGCCCGCCCTCCTCGTCGATCGTCACCATCAGCGGCAGCGACGACGCCGAGGCCACCTGGGGAACCTCATGGTTCGCGAGCATGGTCTCGTCGGTCCAGCTTCCGATGAAGATGCCACCGACCTGCTCGTTGCGGACCACCTGGGCGGCGTCCGCGGTGCCGGTCACACCCACGTTCAGCAGCTGAGCGAGCTTGCGCCGCAACGGCAACGACTGCAGGAACTGCGTCTCGCACGACACCGGCGCGGCGGCGGGCGCTGCGGTGCCGGTGTGCGACGCGGGCTCGACGGAGGACGGGGACGGGGACGGCGTCGCCGAGGACGACTCCGCGACCGTCTCGCCACCACCCGACGAACATCCGGCGACGAGGCCGGTACAGGCTGCGAGCGCGAGGGCATACTTGATCCGCATGGGTTCGACGGTAGCCCAGTTCGCCACTGATACTCCCGCGGCAGGCCCCGAATCGACGACCACTGCCGCCCGTCTTGGTAATCTGGACACAGAGGAAACCCGTACTCAGGAGGTCGTGGTGCCCGGTGGTTTGATGTTGATCGCCTACGACGGCTCCGACAACGCGAAGCGCGCCGTGGAGTGTGCAGGACGATTCCTCGCCTCCAATCGCGCTGTGCTGGTGACGGTGTGGGAGCCGATGGTCCGTCAGGCCGCGCGCATGTCGGGACTGTCCGGCGTGATGCAACCCGAGTGGGTGCCCGACGAGGAGACCGAGGACGTCGCGTTCTCCGACGCCAAGGTCACCAACGAGGAGGGCATCCTGCTCGCCGAGGCCGCCGGGCTCACCACCGAGGGTCGGTGCATCGAGTGCACCAGCACGATCTGGACGGCGATCGTCGAGACTTCGGACGAACTGGCCGTCGACATCATCGTCACCGGCACCCGGGGCACCACCGGCCTGCGGTCCCTGCTGCAGAGCAGTGTCGCCGACCACGTGTTGCGGCACAGTCACCGCCCGGTGCTGATCGTGCCTCCCGGGAAGTAGTGGCGGCGCCCGACTACTGTCGGGTGCACCATGGACGGCTTCCTTCTCTCACGCGCCGATCGGACGCTGCGCACGTCCGGAGTGCGGCACGGATACGACACCGCGGCCGCCGCTGTTGCCGCCCTCGCGAACGGTGACACCGGACTGATCGTCGGGGCACTGCCGTTCGATCCCGCACGGCCCGCCGCGCTGACCGCCCCGGAATCGTGGAAGTTCACGGACGGCCCGTGGCGGCCCGGCACCGTCGCCGCACTCCCCTCGGTGCGCGTCGTTCGGCAGGTCCCCGAACCCGCCGAGCACGTGGCCCGCGTCCGGTCCCTCGTCGACCGACTGCGCGAAGGCACCCTCGGCAAGGTGGTGGCCGCACGCAGCGTCACCCTCCGCGCCGACGCCCCCATCTCCACAGAAGCGTTGGCCGCACGGATGATTCACCAGAATCCCACCGCCAACGGGTTCGCCGTCGACCTGTCCGCGGCGGGCGACGGCTTCCGCGGCCGCAGCCTCGTTGGTGCCAGCCCCGAAGTCCTGCTCAGCAGGCGCGGCCGGCGCGTCACCTGCCGGCCCCTCGCCGGAACCGCGCCGCGGCGCGCCGACCCGGAGGCCGACGAGAAGGAAGGCCGGGGCCTGCTGGAGTCCACGAAGAACCTGGCCGAACACGCCTTCGTGACGGCGTGGATCCGGGACGTTCTGGCGCCGCACTGCACCGAGTTGACGGTCCCGGAGTCCCCGGTGCTGACGAGCACGCACGAGGTGTGGCATCTGGCGACTCCCATCGAAGGCGTGCTGCGCGAGGAGTCGACGGACGCCCTGAGCCTGGCGGTACTGCTGCACCCGACGCCCGCGGTGTGCGGCACCCCCACCGACGCGGCCCTGGCGACCATCCGGGACGTCGAGGAGGATCGGCGGTTCTACGGCGGCGCCGTCGGGTGGTGCGACGGCGCCGGTGACGGCGACTGGGTGGTGGCCATCCGCTGCGCCGAGATCGCCGCCGACGGACTCGAGGCCCTGGCGACCGCGGGCGGGGGCATCGTCGCCGAATCAGACCCGGAGTCCGAACTCGACGAGACGACGACCAAACTGCGCACCCTGCTCCGGGCGCTGGGTGTGCAGCAGAACCCCTGAACTGCGGAAACGGCGGCCCCCGAGCACCAATCAGCAGTTCGGCGGCCCACGGGTGATACCTTGACCCGAGCAATTCGTACGCGGGAGTAGCCGTGTGCGTCGATGGCACGACGGTGGGAGATGTCAGATGGGGAAGTTCCTTGTGCCCGGTGTGGTCAGCGCCGTGGTCGGTGTCGCCCTCGGCACCGTGGCGACGCTCGGCATCACCGCAGCCGCACAGGACAACACGCGTCCCGAGGTCGACCGGAGCGGCAACGCGGATTCCTCACTTCTGAACCAGGTTGAGTACGGCAGCCGCTGAGAGCGCCGGCTCAACAAGTTCCCGCACTTCCCCCGAGTCGGCGGCCATGTCGTCCATGGCGCCCTCGGCGGAGCCTCTGTCGCGGCGGTGGCTGTTCGGCGCCTCTGTCGTAGCGTTCCTTCTCGCATTTCTCCAAACCCCCGGCCGGCTCGCCGCCGACACCAAATACGACCTGTCCCAGAATCCGATCGGCTTCCTGGAACGGGCGTCCCATCAGTGGAGCAGCCAGGCCCCCATGGGCCAGGTGCAGAACCAGGCCTACGGGTACTTCTTCCCGCACGGCGCATTCTTCGCGCTCGGCGACATCCTGAGCGTCCCGGCGTGGATCACCCAGCGGGTGTGGTGGGCGCTGCTGCTCGTCGCCGGATTCTGGGGCATCGTCCGCCTCGCCGAGGCGCTCGGCGCCGGTAGCCGCTCGTCCCGCGTCATCGCCGGAATCGCGTTCGCGTTCTCCCCCCGCGTCCTCACCACCCTGGGTTCGATCTCGTCGGAAACCCTCCCGATGATGCTGGCGCCGTGGGTTCTTCTCCCCGTCGTTGTCGCCCTCTCCCACGTGAGTGGCAAAGCGTCCCGGGACACACATTGGCGCTCACCTGCACGGCTGGCGGCCCAATCGGCCCTGGCCGTCGCGCTGATGGGTGCGGTCAACGCCGTCGCGACCGTGGCGGCGTGCCTCGTCGCAGGCCTGTGGTGGATCTCCCACCGCCCCAACCGTCGGTGGTGGACGTTCACCGCGTGGTGGTTCCCGTTCCTGGCGCTGGCCACGCTGTGGTGGATCGTGCCGCTGCTGCTGCTCGGCAAGGTGAGCCCGCCGTTCCTCGACTACATCGAATCGTCCGGGGTGACCACGCAGTGGACGTCCCTCGCCGAGATCCTCCGCGGCACCGACAGCTGGACGCCGTTCGTGTCCCCCGAGCGCATCGCGGGCGCGGTCCTCGTCACCCAGCCCGCCGCGGTCGCCGCGACCGGGCTCATCGCCGCCGCCGGGCTCGCCGGACTGTGCATGCGGTCGATGCCGGCCCGCGGTCGCCTCACCCTGATCCTGTTCGTCGGGGTCACCGGACTCGCCGCCGGGTACATCGGCGAACTGGGTTCCCCGTTCGCCGAGCAGGTGCGACTGTTCCTCGACTCCACCGGGGCGCCCCTGCGGAACGTGCACAAACTCGAGCCGCTCGTCCGGCTCCCGCTCGTGCTCGGGCTGGCGCATCTCCTGGCGAAGGTGCCACTGCCGGGGTCCGTGCCGTTCGCGCGGTGGCGCAGCGCGTTGGCGCACCCCGAGCGCGAACCGATGGTCGCGGTGACGAGCCTGGTGCTGGTCGCCCTCACCCTCGCGACGTCGCTGGCGTGGACCGGCAAACTCGCACCGCGCGGCACGTACACCGACGTCCCCGACTACTGGCAGCAGGCCGCGTCGTGGCTGGAGGACAACGCCGGGGGCACCAGCCCCGACGGTTCCGACGCGGAGCGCGCGCTCGTGGTGCCCGGCGCACCGTTCGGCAGCCAACTCTGGGGGCTCACCCGCGACGAGCCGATGCAGGCGCTGGCGTCCACGCCGTGGGCGTCCCGCGACGCCGTCCCGCTCACCCCGCCCGGCACCATCCGGGCGATGGACTCGATCCAGCGGTTGATCGCCGACGGCCGGCCCTCGGACGGCATGGCGCAGACCCTGCTCGGCCAGGGCATCCACTACCTCGTCCTCCGCAACGACCTCGACCCGGAGACGTCGCGGTCGACGCGACCGCTGCTCGCGCACCAGGCCGTCACCGGGTCTCCCGGATTCACCCGGGTCGCGGACTTCGGAGAGGACATCGGGCCCGGCGACGTCGAGGGCCTGGTGATCGACAGCGACCTTCGGCCCCGATACCCGGCCATCGAGATCTTCGCGGTGTCGACGCCGGACGGATCGCCCACGACGAGCGGTCCGTACACCGCGGACGTCGACGGCATCCCCCGCGTGCAGGGCGGTCCGGAATCGCTGCAGCGCCTGCGGGAGAACGGCGCCCTGCCCGGAACCGGACCCGTCCTGCTGGCCGCGGACGCGAAGCGCGCCGGACTGCCCGTCGACGACGTCACCGTCACGGACACACCCCGGGACCGCGAAACCGATTACGGCCAGGTCGACAATCACAGTTCGGCGCTGCGCACTCCGGACGATGCGCGCCGCACGTTCAATCTCGTCCCCGACTATCCGGTGGCGGACACCCCGCTGGTCGAGGGCCGGTGGGAGGGCGCGACGCTGAGCGTGTCGAGTGCGGCGTCCGACGCCACCCAACTCGGTGGCTCCTCCCCCGCCAGCAGTGCCGCCGCGACCGTCGACGGCGACCCGGCGACGGGCTGGTTCAGCAACGGCATCGAGCGGGCGCTGGGCCAGTGGCTGCAGATCGACTTCGACACCCCGCTCACCAGTTCGCTGCTGCACATCACGACCAGCCCGGCCGCGATCGGCGCTCCCGTCCGCTGGATGGAGGTGTCGACGCCCAACGGCAGCACGGCCGTGAAGGTGGACGCGCCGGGCAAACCGATCGCCGTGTCGGTTCCCGGAGGTGTCACCCCGTGGGTGCGGATCACCGCGACCCGCACCGAGAATGGTTCCGCGGGAACCCAGTTCGGTATCAGCGAGGTGTCGGTCGAGGACTTCTCCCAGCGTGACGCCCCGGTCACCGTGCCGATCCGGTACCGGACGGTGCTGCCACCCACCCCTGCGGGCGCGTCCGTCGCGGGTTGGGATCTCAGTCAGGAACTCCCCGGCCGCAACGCCTGCGCGGACGCCCCGGACCGGGTGCGGTGCAGCAACGCCTTGGTCCTGCCGCCCGAGGAGGTCGGCACGTTCGAGAGAACGCTGTCGGTGCCCGAACCGACCGCGGTGACGCCGCAGCTCACCCTGCGGGCCCGGCAGGGTGCACCGCTGGAAGATGTTCTCACGCAACGAGATCGGCCGTCCGCCCACGGAACCAGCAACATCACCGACCTGCGCGGCTCGGCGTTCGCCGCCACCGACAACGATCCGCGCACCAGCTGGTCGGCGAAACAGGACACCACCAGCGGCAAGGGCGCGAAACCGACCCTCACGATCGATCTTCCCGAACCCACGCTCGTCACCGGCCTGCAGCTCACGCCCAGCCGGGGTGCCGTGCCCGCCGCCCCCGATCGGGTCGCCGTCGACCTCGGGAACGGACCGCAGGTGCGCGACGTGGACGAGGCCGACGGGACCGTCACCGTCGAACCCCGGGTGACCGACCGGATCGTGCTCAGCCTCGTGTCCTGGAAGAGCACCCTCGACCAGAACGCGCTCGGGTTCGCCCAGCTGCAGCCCGCCGGACTCGCCGAGGTCGGGGTGCTGGGCGAGGACGGCGTCCTGCTGCCCGGCTCGGGTCCGGTCGACAATGCCGGGGACCGCCCCGTCACGGTGCCGTGCGAGGAGGGGCCGGTCGTGTCGATCGGCGGAGTGCCGGTTCGTACGAGCGTCACCGCAACCGCCGGGCAATTGCTTTCGGGCGACCCGGTTCCCGCGACCCTCTGCAACAGCCCCGGCCCCGTTCCGCTGGCGGCGGGATCGCAGGACGTGACCGTCGAACCGGGGTCGGCGTTCTTCGTCGACAGTCTGCGCCTCGACGCCGGACCACAGGCGCAGGCCGTTCCGACCGAGCAGGTGTCGACCACCGCGTGGACCGAGAACCACCGGGAACTCACGGTTGCCCGCTCGGACACCGAGCGCCTCGTCGTCGTCCCCGAGAGCACCAACGTCGGCTGGGTGGCCACCGCCCCGGACGGCAGCGAACTGACGCCGGTCGTCGTCGACGGCTGGCAGCAGGGATGGATCCTGCCCGCGGGAACCGAGGGGACGGTGACCCTCGACTTCCCCACCGACCACTGGTACCGGCTGGGGATCTTCGGCGGCCTGCTGCTGCTGATCCCGTTGCTTGCCGCCGCGCTGTGGCCGCGTCGCGCCCGTGAGCGCAATCCCGGTCCGGCACCCCGGACCTGGGGCAGCGCGACGGTCGGGTGGTTGGGAATCCTCGCCGCCGCCACCGTGATCGGTGGTCCCGTGGGCGCGGTGACGACGGTCGTGGCGACGCTGCTGGCCGTGGTCCTGATCCGGCTACGCGGAACCGTCACCACCGCGCGCGTGCTGGTGGGGGTCGCCGGGGCGTCGGCGATGCTCGGCATCGCGATGCTCTCGACCGGGCCGTGGCGCGCGCCCGGCGGGTACGTCGGTCACTCGTTCCTCGTTCAGTTCCCGCTGCTGCTCGCGCTCGTCGCGACCGGGCTCGCCGTGCTGCCGCTCGGACGTTCGGCGTTGCTGGCGCGCGCCTCCCAGCGCTTGACGGCGCGGCGCGCCGGTTCCTCCACCAACGCGTAACTGGCCGACGCGACCGCGACGCTCAGCGCCGTCGTCAGGAACAGGATGTAGACGAAGTGGCCAGTGAACGGAACGAGCCCGAACACCGGGAAGACGATGGACAGCACCGCGAGGTGCCAGATGAAGATGCCGTACGACCAGCGGCCCACGGCGAGCGCGAGTGGGCTCGCGAGGTAGCGGTGGGTGGACGTGTCGGACAGCACCAGCGGAGCCATCAACGCGAAACTGATGACGGCGCCGAGCGCCATCTTGACGGCGTACTGCCACGGTTCGGGACGCACCAGCCCCTCCGGCCCGGCCAGGTCGGTCGCCGTGAGCGCGAATGCCCCTGCGGCGACGAGAAACATCCGGATGCGGTGATGCGCCCAGCGATGCATCCGCCCGGGCGGGCTCACCGCCAGTTCGGCCAGCAACATCCCAGCGCCGAACCAGGGCAGGTACCCGGGCAGCCAGTTGTCGTGGTGGATGCCGCCCGGGGTCGAGATCGGCACGAACGCCCACGTCAGGCTCACCGCGATCAACGCGAGGATCGCCGGAACACGCAGCCGCGCAGCCGGACCCCGCAACCGGACCAGCGCGAACGCCAGCAGCGGAAGCACCAGGTAGAAGGCCACCTCCACCGACAGACTCCACATCTGGGTCAGACCGGCGGTGAGTGTGAGGGGCACGAACACCTGCACGAGACCGAGATTCGCCCACCACGTGCGGTAACTCGCGTTGGCGGTGGGCAGGAACGTCAACACCACGGCCACGGCGACCCAGTACGCCGGCAGGATGCGCGTCGCCCGCGAAATCCAGTACCGGATGACACTCGGGGCGGAACCCATCCCCCGCGCCGCCCCGGCATGGCTGCGCCACAGCAGGAATCCCGACAGCGCGAAGAAGACCGCCACCGCCAGATCGAATCGTCCCCAGATACGGCCGAGGACCGGCACATGCGTCGCGCCCGTCTGGAACGCGACGTGCGTCACGAGCACCCCCAGCGCCGCGAGACCGCGCATCCCCTCCAGGGCGGGAACGAAACTGCGCGGAGCAGCGGTCGCTGCGGGCGCGGGCGAGATCGTGGCCGAGGTGCTCATCACCAACAGTGTGCCTGGTCCGGGCGCTGTGACGGAAAACTCCGTCCCCGTCACTTCGCTGCGGAACGGCCGGTGCGTTTACTATCCGATGGGGCAAATGCGCATTCGAGACTGTTAGTGTTTTGCCTCACGTGGTGTCGATGTGGGCTCCATGCGATCCGTGCAGCCGTGCTGCCGGTGGGGGAATCTCAATCGACAGAATTGGGTTAGGAGAGAAAGCATGGCGGAGCGCTCAGGGCCGAGCCGGATACTTGCTTGCATTCTGGTGGGCCTCGGTGCCTTCCTCTTGGCCGTCGCCATTCTCATTCCCACCTACACGGTGGGCAAATTGGCGAAGACGCCGTTGGACCTCGAAGTGACCACGATCGCCGAAGGTTCCGGCAGCGTGCTCAACTCGCAGTCTCTTCTCGCAGGCAAGGCCGAAGTCAACACGAACGTTCCACTGGTGTCACAGCGTTACGTCACCACCGAGGACCCCGCGAACGCGGACGTCGTCACTCTCCAGGCGGGGCAGACGCTGCGGCGCACCGACAAGCAGGGCGACACCGGACTGCTGTCCGCGATCGTCGACCGCAACACCGTCGACCGCAAGACGTCGATGCCGACCAACGACCCGGTGGGCACCATCCAGACACAGCCCAACCAGCCTGCCGAGGAAGTTCCGCGCGACGGACTGCAGTACAAGTTCCCGTTCGATTCGAAGAAGCAGAGCTACCCCTACTTCGACCTGAACGCGCGCGCCACCCAGGACATCGACTTCGTCGAGGAGACGGAGATCAACGGCCTGAAGGTGTACCACTACAGCCAGACGATCGCCCCCGTCGACCTGTCGAAGGTCGTCAACTCGCCCACCAACAAGCTGACGCTGCCCGCCGAAGCCTGGGGCGTCCCCGGTGGCACCCTCCCCGTCACGATGACCCGCTGGTACACCAACGTGCGTGACCTGTGGGTGGAGCCCGAGACCGGTGTCGTCGTCAAGGGCCAGGAGCAGCTGCACCAGTACTACGCCCGCAACAAGGACAAGCCGGAGATCGACGTCCTGAAGGTGGAACTGCCGTTCAACGAGCAGACCATCGAGTACCAGGTCCAGCAGGCCAAGGACGGCATGGACAAGCTCAGCACGTTCGGTCGCACCGTGCCGATCATCGCCGGCGTCCTCGGTCTCATCGCCCTGATCGCCGGATTGTTCCTCGGTCTGCGCGGCGGCAAGGGCAAGCAGCCCGCACCGGCCGACGGTGGCGACTACCCGCAGAGCGGCGGTGGACGCCACGTCGACCTGGGCAAGTCGGAGGCTCCCACGGAGCAGCACGACTGGACGACGGACAAGACGGAAGAGATTCCCGTCGCGGATCCGCGCCGGTACGACGAGCGGTAGAGCATTACAGTCGGACGCCACGTAGTCCGGTGCGAAGGGGACCTCGGTATCTCACCGAGGTCCCCTTCGTCGTGTCAGGGCGTGTCGGGGTCCTGTCGGACCGGACCGATGTCAGATAGTCCGGGGTGCGTCACGCCGCGCGCTGCGCACGGCGAAGAGACTCGCGACCAGGGCGGTGCTCGACGCGACCGTCACGGCGACGGCGATGAACTCGCCGATCGTGGACGCGAGGGTCAGCATGGCGGTCATCTCGACGGCCAGCCCGATCCAGGCGATGACGGCGAGGTGCGTCCGCTCCCCCGCGATGGCGGACAGCAGGGCACTCTGCAGGACGGCCAGGCACGCGCCGTGCAGCGCGAACATCCACAGCAGCGACTGCACGGGCCGGTACGCGTCGCCGACGAGGAGCGGGACGAGGGGGGCGGCCACCGCAACGCCCGCGACGAGCACCGCGCCGAGTCCGACGAGGACGGCGAGCGCCGAGCGGATCGCCTGGGCGGAGTGCGCGGGATTCGCCATCCGCGGGTAGAGCACCACCCCGACGGCCTGCGGCAGCCAGAACGCGGCCTTCGTGGCGACGGCACCCAGCGCGTACAGACCTGCATCGTCGTTGCTGAGCACGATGCGGGCGATCACGAGGTCCATGGACGACAGCGCGATCAGCGCCAGTTGCACCTGCGACGCCTTCAGCACGGCCGCGACGCCGATCCGGGTGCTCGACTCCCCGGTGATGCCGGAATCGGCGAACAGTCGCGCGCACAGGGCCACCAGGCCGGTGCCGACCGCGCTGGCGGCGAGGGCGAGTCCCGGCCCGGCGCCGACGGCGAGCACCACGACCGCGGGAACGACCTTCGCGATACCGGCTCCGGCGAGGACGACGCTGAGCGGACCGAACCGGGCAGCGCCCTGCAGCAGTCCCTGTTCGGTGGCGAGCAGGACGAGGACGGGAGCCGTGACGAGCGCCGAGAACGTGGCAAGCATGCCGGTGTCGAGAGCCCACGACACGAGTGGTGCGAGCAGCATCGCCGCGACCGCGACGATCAGCGCGCAGCGGTACCCCAGCAGCCGAAGCGCGTGGGCGCCCTTGCCCCGGACCACCTCGCGGGCGACGACGGTCTGCAGTGCGAGCGCGGGGACGGCGAGGACGAGTTGGGCGGCCAGCAGACTCGCGAACTCCCCGTAGCCGGCGGGGCCGAGCCAGGCGCTCGCTGCCCACGCAAGCAGGTAGGACGCGATATTCGCGGTCATCGAGCCCGCCGTCACCATCGTCACCCCGGCGACCGCCGAGCTGGTGAGGGTCTGGCGTGGCATTCGCCCATGATGCACTACGTGCCGTGCGGGCCGGGTCGATGCACCACGTATCGTGACGGCCCATGACCGTCCGGCGCCGAGCACCGTTCGTGGCGGCGGTCTACAGCCTCGTCCTGGCGTTACTCGTCCTCGGTCCGCTGCTCGGCCCCGGTTACCTGCTGCTGCGTGATGCGGTGAGCACTCCCCGCTCGTATCTCACGGACTCGGCGCTCGGTCTCACGGATGCCGCCGCGCGGGCGGTGCCGCAGGACGCTCTCCTTGCCGCGCTGAGCACGTTCGTCGACGGCGGCCTGGTGGTGAAGGCGATCCTGCTGCTCGCGCTGTGGGCGGCGGGTTGGGGCGCGGCCCGCATGGTCCGGACCGTCCTGCCGACCGCCGGGCTCGGACCGCAACTCGTGGCCGCGACGGTGACGGTATGGAACCCGTACGTCGCCGAGCGACTGCTGCAGGGTCACTGGAGTCTGCTGACGGGGTACGCGGCGCTGCCGTGGACGGTGTGCGCGGCCGTCGCGATCCGGCGGGGCCGGGGCCGGGGGTGGTTCGCGCTCGCGGCCTGCCTCGCCGCGGCTGGTCTGACCCCGACCGGGGTGTTGCTCGCGGCAGTCACGGCGGTGGCCGTCCTCGCCTGCCCGGGTGGACGTTCCCGCCGGTGGCGGCGTCTGACGGGTGCGCTGGGCCTGTTCTTCGCCGCGAGCGCGCCGTGGCTGGTGGCCACGGCCCTGTCCGGCGGCGGTGGGGACGGCTCCGATCCGGCCGGGGTCGCGGCGTTCGCGGCCCGCGCCGAGCCGGGACTGGCGACGCTCGGCAGTCTCGCCGGGCTCGGCGGCGTGTGGAACGAGACCGCCGTCCCGCAGACCCGGACCACGCTGTTCGCCGTGGTGGGAACGGTCCTGCTGCTCGGTGTCGTGCTGTGTGGCCTGCCCGCGCTGTGGCGGCGGCGACGGCATCCGGCGGTGGCCGCGCTGACCGTGCTCGCACTGCTCGCGGTGCTGCTGCCCACGCTCGGCGCGACGGCGTGGGGTCTCGACGCGGGCCGCTGGTCGGTGCAGCACATCCCTGGCGCCGGGTTGCTCCGGGACGCGCAGAAGTGGGTGGCGCTCGCGGCGCCGCTGTATGCGCTCGCCGCTGCGGCCGCCGTGCTGAGGCGCCCCGTCACCTGGTCGGTCTCGGCAGTCCTGATCGTGCTGCTCGCCCTCCCCGACCTCGCGTGGGGCGTCGGCGGCGCCCTGCGCCCGGTCCACTATCCGCCGTCGTGGCAGCAGGTGGCCTCCCAACTGGACAGCGACCCGAACAGCGGGGACGTCGCAGTCCTGCCCACCGGCATGTTCCGCAAGTTCCCCTACAGCAGTTCCGCTCCCGTCCTGGACCCCGCCCCGAGAATGCTGCCGGAGGACGTCCTGCAGACCGGCGAGCTGGTGGTGGCCGGCGGCAGCGTCGAGGGCGAGGGGTCCCGGGGGCAGCAGGTCGAACGGGTGCTGCTCACCGGCGGTTCCGCCGCCGATCTCGCGGCGCTGGGCGTCCGATGGGTTCTGGTCGAGCGCGACACGCCCGGACCGCGCGGCGAATCCGCGACCACCCTGGCCGGTCTGGAGCGGCAGTTCTCGGACGAGCATCTGGAGCTGTACCGCGTCGACGGCGACGTCGCGCCGCACGAGGCGTCCGCACGGGCGCGCGCGACGGTGGTCGCGGCCCACGTGCTGTGGGCGATGCTGCTGGCAGGCGGTCTACTCGGCGCTGGCGCGCTCGAGGCCCGGACGCGCCGGCGCCGGCGACACCAAACCTGACGTGCGCAGGCCCGCGGCCGTGCCCGCCAGTACCTCGTGGACGCCGTTCCCGGTGTGCTTCCAGGAGAACTCACCGGCCCGGACGCGTGCCTTCTCGCCGAGCACCGTGCGGGTCTCGGGCTCGAGCAGGAGCGTCTTGACCGCCGCGGTCAGGTCGGCGACATCGGCCGTCGCCGCTTCCGCCTTGCCGACCAGAACCCCGGTCACGCCGTCGACGATCGAATCCGTCAACCCTTTGGAGCTGCGGTAGCCGACGGTCGGGACGCCGTGCTGCGCGGACTCGATGACGGCCAGACCCCAGCCCTCCTTGCGGGACGGCATCACGTGCACCCAGGACTGCGACAGCAACTGGTGTTTGCGGGTCTCGTCGACGTGCCCGTGGAACGTGACGGCGTCGCCGATGCCCAGCTCGTGCGCGCGGTCGCGGAGGTTCTGCTCCCACCAGCCGCCACCGATGACGTCGAGATGCACGTCGGCGATAGTGGGGCGCAGGGCGGCCACGGCCTCGAGGGCGTCCTCGATCTGCTTGTGCGGCACGAGCCGTGACAGCACGCACACACTGGGGTGCGCGGTCCTCGTGCCCGCGCCGCCGATCTCCACGTCGAGGGGGATGTCGTCGGCGCCGTTGCGCACCACCGCGATCCGCTCGCGCTCCACTCCCAGTTCGACGAGTTCGTCGGCCGACGGCAGCGACACGGTGAGGTACTGGTCGTCGCGATGCGTGCGCGGCGACAGCCGGGATTCCACCCACCAGCCGATCTTGCCCATCAAGCGGCCCGCCACCGGCCACTGCTCGCGGTGGCAGTGATGGACGAGCAGCGTCACGGGTGCGCCGGCGACGACGCGGGAGAAGAACGGGATGCCGTTCTGGGTGTCGATGACGGCGTCGGGCCGGATGCCGCGGAGCGGCCCGAACCCGAGCCGTCCGGCGGCGATCGCGGCGAGGGCGCGGGGGTAGACGCTGTACCGTCCGCCCGCCCGGCTGATCTCGATGCCGTCGACGGTCTCCTTCTTGGCGGCGCCGCGGTAACCGGCGGTGCGGAGAGTGACCTTGATGCCCCGCGCCGCGAGTTGCGCGCCGACCTCCTCGAGGTACCGCTCACTGCCGCCACCCTGCGGGTGACCGGTGTCGCGCCAGCAGAGCAGCAGAACCTCTCGCACGTTCATGAACTCCTGTGGTCGGTGCGGTACTCGTGGTCTCGGGGCGGGACGTTCCGCGCGGTAGTCCCCGAACACCCTATCGGTCGCATTCCGCCGGATGTTGCAGCCACCACGCACGGATTGCCGTCCCGCGGGCTGCACTCGCTAAGGTTCAGTCTCGTGACGACGCCTCCCGTGACCCGGCGATTCGGTCGACGGGCAACCCTGAAGAGGTCGTTCGGCCTGCTCAGCGACTTCCGGCACGAACAGACCGCGCCCGACCTGTTCTACGGCGCCCTCGCCCGCGACTCCGTCGAACTGATCGGCGACCTGTGGGGCGGTCTGACCGACGCGGATCTCACCGGTACGACGGTCCTCGACGTCGGCGGCGGCCCCGGCTACTTCGCGGACGTGTTCCAGCAGGCCGGCGCCCGGTACGTTCCCGTCGAACCGGATCCGTCCGAGATGCACGCCGCTGGGCTCGCCGTGGGCGGCGCGGTGCGTGGGTCGGGGCTGGCGCTGCCGTTCCGGACGTCGTCGGTGGACATCTGCTTCTCCTCCAACGTCGCCGAACACGTCAGCGAACCGTGGGCAATGGCAGAGGAGATGATCCGCGTGACGAAGCCCGGCGGTCTGATGGTGCTGTCGTACACGTTGTGGTGGGGCCCGTTCGGCGGTCACGAGACCGGGCCGTGGCATGCCCTGGGCGGCGAGTACGCCGCCCGGCGCTACCTGCGCAAGAATGGCCGCGATCCCAAGAACCGCTACGGTGTGTCCCTGTTCAAAGTGGGTGCGACCGAAGGGCTTCGGTGGGCTCGGCGCACCCCGGACGCGGACCTGCTGGCCGCCTTCCCCCGCTATCACCCGCGCTGGGCGTGGTGGATGGTGCGGGTTCCCGGAGTGCGCGAGTTCCTGGTGAGCAACCTCGTTCTCGTGATGCGGAAGCGCTGACCGTGGTCGCGCTGGCACTCGACATCGGAGGCACCAAGATCGCCGCCGGGATCGTCGACGCGCACGGTTCGGTGCCGCATCCCGCGACCACTCCCACGCCGGCGATCGGAGTCGCGGACGCGTGCGCCGCGCTGCTGCGGAAGGTCGCGGGAGACGCGAAGATCACGTCGGTCGGCATCGCGTGCGCGGGACCGGTCGACACGGTCGCCGGCACCGTGTCACCGATCAACATCGCGGAGTGGGCGGGCGGATTCGGCCTGGGCGGCGCGGTGCAGGAACTCTTCCCGGGTGTCCCCGCGCGACTGGCGATGGACGGCGCCGCGGCCGCTCTCGGCGAGCATCGTCACGGTGCCGGTCGAGGCGCCCCCGACCTGCTGAGCCTCGTCGTGTCCACCGGCATCGGCGGCGGGGTGGTCCTCGGCGGCCGCATCGCCACCGGCCGGACCGGCAACGCGGGACACATCGGTCACATGGTGGTTCCCGGCGGGACCGACCCGTGCACGTGCGGCGGGGTCGGGTGCCTGGAGACGGTCGCCAGCGGACCGTCGTCCGTGCGCTGGGCACGCTCCCGCGGATGGCGCGGGACGACGGGCGTCGAACTGGCGCGGGCCGCCGCGGATGGTGACGAGGTCGCGGTGGCCGCCCTCGACCGCGCGGGGACCGCGCTGGGGCAGGCCATCGCGTCGGCCGCGGCCCTCCTCGACGTGGATCTCGCGGTGATCGGCGGCGGATTCGCGCAGGCCGGGCCGCCGTTGTGGGAACCGATGCGCCGGGCCGCGGCCCGTCACGCCCGGTTGTCCTTCGTCGCCGATCTGCGGGTGGTGCCCGCGGAACTCGGCGCCTCGGGCACGCTCGCCGGGGCGGCAGTCCTGGCCGGCGGCGACGGCTGACGCAGCGGAATCTCCTCACCTGTTCCGAAATTCTGTAACGTGTTCTAGTGTTCAGGGTCACACCACGTTCAGGAGAGGAGGTGACCGTGAGCACGAGCGCAACCCGATCTGCCGACGACTCCGATCACCGATCCGAAGTTGCCAGGCCCAGTGACTCCCGTCGCGATCCGGAGGTGCTGCGGGAGGCGCTGCAGCGCTGGCTGGCCGCGCAAGTGCCGGCCGACGCCGCACCCGAAGTCACGCACGTCCATCTCCCCGACGCCAACGGGATGTCGAGCGAGACCATCCTGTTCGACGCCACCTGGTCGGGCGAAGTGCACCCACTGGTCGCACGCGTCGCGCCCGCCGACACGACGATGCCCGTCTTCCCCGACTACGACCTCGACGGACAGTTCCGGGCGATGACGCAGGTCCGGGAGCACTCCGCCGTCCCGGTCCCGGTCGTCTACTGGTCCGAACCCGACCCCGGACCCCTGGGCGCCCCGTTCTTCGTCATGGCCCGCGTCTCGGGGCAGGTCCCGCCGGACGTGATGCCCTACAACTTCGGGTCGTGGGTGACGGAGGCGACCGAGGAGCAGCGTGCGGTTCTGCAGCACAGCGCCGTGAATGTGCTTGCGCAACTGCACGACATCGACCGGCCGTGGGAGCGGTTCGCGTTCCTGCGACTGCCCGGCGCCGGCCCCACCGTCACCGAGGCGCTCGCCGCGCACCTCCGGCAGCAACGCGACTACTACGAATGGACGACCCAGTCGGGTCCTCGGTCCCCGCTGATCGAACGCGGCTTCGCGTGGATGGAGGAGAACCTCCCCGACGACTCCTCCCCCGCCGTCTTCTGCTGGGGCGACGCCCGCATCGGCAACATGATGTTCGAGGACTTCCGGCCCGTGGCCGTACTCGACTGGGAGATGGCCACGCTCGGGCCCCGCGAACTCGACCTGGGCTGGATGACGTACCTGCACCGGTTCTTCGAGGACATCGCCGCGTCCGCCGGACTCGACGGGATGCCCGACTTCCTGCGCCTCGACGACCTCGCCGCCCTGTACGAGGAACTTACGGGCCACACGCCCCGCGATCTCGAGTACTACACCGCCTACGCGGCCCTGCGGCAGGCCACGATCATGCTGCGGATCCAGGAGCGCGCCATCCACTTCGGTCAGGCCGTCGCCCCCGAGGATCCGGACGACATGATCATGCACCGGGCCTCGCTCGAGGCGATGCTCGACGGCACGTACTGGGAGAAGATCCGATGACCGCCGACTACGCCGGAAACCCGCTGTCCCCGATGGACGACTACCCCATCCATCAGGTGGCCGAACCCATCCGGCGCGTCGCGACGTCCGACCGCAACTTCTACGACCGCTACTACTTCAACTGCTATCCCTCCGACGAATCCGACCTGTTCCTCATCATCGGTCTCGGCCAGTACCCCAACCTCGGGGTCACGGACGCGTTCGCCGTGCTCCGCCGCGGCGACGACCACATCGTCGTCCGCGGGTCGGCGGCCCTGTGCCACGACCGCTCCGAGAGCACCGTCGGTCCGTTCCGCGTCGAGGTCCTCGAGGGGCTGCAACGCCTGCGCGTGGTGCTCGCACCGGGCGACTACGACCTCTCCTTCGACCTCACCTTCGACGGCGCGATCCCCGCGACGCTCGAGCCCCGCCACTTCCGCAGGCAACTCGAGCGCGTCACCTTCGACACCAGCCGCTTCGTCCAGACCGGCACCTGGGCAGGCGAACTCATGATCGACGGCGAGTCCCGCCCCGTCACCCCCGACACCTGGCGCGGCAACCGCGACCGGTCGTGGGGAGTGCGCCCCGTCGGCGAGTCCGAGCCTCCCGGACGGCGGGCGGTCGACGGGATTCAGAACTTCTTCTGGATCTACTCGGTGATGCAGTTCGACGACTGTGCCGTCTCCGTCGTCCTGCAGGAGGACGAACTCGGCAGGCGCATCGTCGAGGAGGCCGTCCGCATCTGGCCGGACGCCGACCGCGAACCCGAATGGCTGGGCCGGCCCGAACACGAGCTGAAATTCGAGCCCGGCACGCGGGACGTCACGTCGGCGTCGCTGAGTTTCCACCGGCCGACGGGCGAGGTCGTCACCGTCACCTGCGACCTGCTGGTTCCCAACTACATCGGCATCGGCACCGGGTACGGACTCGAAGCCGACTGGCGTCACGGCATGTGGCAGGGCGAACTCGCGGTGCAGGGACTGCGCAAACGGGCGTCCGAGATCGAGCCGGGACTCCGGATGTTCTGCCCCGTCGACAATCTCACCCGATTCCGGCTCGAGGACGGCGGCGAGACCGTCGTCGGGACCGGGCTGTTCGAGGTCGCGGCGATCGGGCCCCACGCACGATACGGATTCGACAGTTTCACCGACACCGCCTCCTGACCGGGGGAACGACACGAGGAATGGACTCATGACCGACTACGACAAGCTCTACATCGGCGGCAAGTGGGTGGCCCCGGCCACCGACCAGGTGCTCGAAGTGTTCTCCCCGGCCACCGAGGAACGCGTCGGCAGCTGTCCCGTCGCGTCGCCTGCCGACATCGACGACGCCGTCGCCGTCGCCAGGCGGGCGTTCGACGAAGGTCCGTGGCCGCAGACCACTCCCGCGGAGCGCGGGGAGATCCTCGCGAAGGCGGCGAAGCTCATCGAGGAGCGCGGCGAGACCCTGAACGCGCTGATTTCGTCGGAGATGGGTCAGCCGCCCGCGATGGTCGGGATGATGCAGCAGACACCGTCACTCGCGACGCTGAACTTCTATGCCGGTCTCGCGAACGAATTCGAGTGGGAGCAGACCCGCACCGGCGTGTTCGGCCAGACGAAGGTGCTGCGGGAGCCGGTCGGTGTGGTGGCCGCGGTCCTCGCCTGGAACGTCCCGCTGTTCCTGGCCGTCAACAAACTGTCCCCGGCACTGCTGGCCGGCTGCACCGTGCTGCTCAAGCCGGCACCCGAATCCCCGCTCTTCACACACGTTCTCGCCGAGATCTTCGCCGAGGCCGGGGTCCCCGAGGGTGTCATCTCCGTTCTGCCCGGCGGCGCCGAGACCGGTGAATACCTGGTCTCGCATCCCGGCATCGACAAGATCACGTTCACCGGCAGCAGTCCCGTCGGCCGCAAGATCGGGGCCATCGCCGCGCAGAACCTCAAGCGCTGCTCCCTCGAACTGGGCGGCAAGTCGGCGGCCATCATCCTCGAGGACGCCGACCTCGCGTCCACGATGCCGATGCTGGTGATGTCCGGGCTGATGAACACCGGGCAGGCGTGCGTCGCGCAGACCCGGATCCTGGCCCCGCGGTCCCGCTACGACGAGGTGCTGGACGCCCTCGTCGCGGGTGCCGGATTCATGGCCGTCGGAGATCCGTCCGACCCGGCCGCGCAACTCGGGCCGCTGATCTCCGAGAAGCAGCGCGACCGCGTCGAGGGTTATATCGCCAAGGGCAAGGAACAGGGCGCCCGCGTGGTGCTCGGCGGCGGCCGTCCGGAGGGCCTCGACAAGGGCTGGTACGTGGAGCCGACCATCTTCGCGGACGTCGACAACTCGATGACGATCGCCCGCGAGGAGATCTTCGGGCCCGTTCTCTCCGTGATTCCCTACGATTCCGAGGACGAGGCGATCAAGATCGCCAACGATTCCGACTACGGCCTCGCCGGTTCGGTGTACACCACCGACATCGATCACGGTCTCGCCGTCGCGAAGCAGATCCGCACCGGCACGTACGCCATCAACTGGTACGCATTCGATCCGGGATCACCGTTCGGCGGTTACAAGGCCTCCGGCATCGGCCGCGAGAACGGACCGGAGGGGCTCGAGGCGTTCTGCGAGACCAAGTCCGTGCTCATGCCGCCCGGCTACACGGGGTAGGCGGCTTCGCCGCCCGTGCGCCTTTCCGGTTGCTCCAGCTACCAGAAAGGCGCACGAGCCCGGAGGGCCTAACTGCCGAACTGCATCCCACCCAACGGACCGCCGACGAGGACGATCTGCGGCATCGTGGTCTGGGGATTGGCGACGGTGGTCAGCGACAGGCATTCGCCGAGGACCGCGTAGGCGCCGTCCGGAAGTTCCGGGGTGGTGAACGTCTTGACCGCGTCGCCGGCGGCGTTCGCGAGGACGCGTTCGATCGGGTTGGTGGCCCACGCGACGAATCCCGGTTCGAGAACGACGGTGGGATCGGCCAGTACCGCGGGCAGCTTGGTGGCGTCGAATGCCACTGCGCCGCAGGACTGTGCGTCCAGCAGATTCAGGACGTTGGGGTTGGTGACGGTGATGTCGAGGGTGCTTCCGTCGACCGCGGTCACCACGGTGGGAGGCTGCACTTCCGTCGCTGCGGAAGCGGTCGCCGGCATGGTCATGGCTACGGTGGCGGCGGCTGCGGCAGCGAGTGCGGCCCCTCCGGCGAGTCGCTTCATGCCCCTGCTGGTCCCTGTCTGCATCTGCAATCCTTTCGTCGCGTGCGAGCTTCGAGAATCGAGGCCTTTACAAACCGAATGGTATGCGTTTACTACGGAAACCTCCCCCGAAACGACGAATGTCACAGTGGTTTAGGAGAACTGAACCACTGTGACATTCGGTCACCGGGGAGGGACTAGCCCAGGCGCTGCTTCAGGGCCTCGAACTCGTCACGGATGCCGGAGGGCACCTTCTCGCCGAGGAACTCGAACCATTCCTCGATGAGCGGCAGCTCCTGCTTCCACTCGTCGACGTCGACCTTGAGCGCCTCGTCGACGTCGTCGGCGTTGACGTCCAGCCCACCGAGCTCCAGATCGGCTGCGGTCGGAACGAATCCGATCGGGGTGGACTCGGCGCCGGCCTTGTGCTCGATGCGGTCGACGATCCACTTCAGCACGCGGGAGTTCTCGCCGAAACCGGGCCACAGGAAGCGGCCGTCCTCGCCGCGACGGAACCAGTTGACGTAGAAGATCTTCGGCAGCTTCTCGGAATCCGCGTGCTTGCCGAGGTTGATCCAGTGGTTCAGGTAGTCACCGGCGTTGTAGCCGATGAACGGGATCATGGCCATCGGGTCGCGGCGGACGGTGCCCACGGCACCCTCGGCGGCAGCGGTCTGCTCGGACGACAGCGTCGCACCGAGGAACGTGCCGTGCTGCCAGTCGAAGGACTCGCTGACCAGCGGAACCGTGGTCTTACGGCGTCCACCGAACAGGATCGCGGAGATCGGCACACCCTGCGGGTCGTCCCACTCGGGGGCAAGGATCGGGCACTGCGACATCGGGGTGCAGTAACGCGAGTTCGGGTGCGCGGCCTTACCGTCCGACTCGGGCGTCCACTCGTTGCCCTTCCAGTCGACGAGGTGCTGCGGGTCTCCCTCGAGGCCCTCCCACCAGACGTCGCCGTCGTCGGTCTGCGCGACGTTCGTGTACAGCGAGTTGCCGGCCTCGAGCGTCTTCATCGCGTTCGGGTTCGACCCGTAGTTGGTGCCCGGCGCGACGCCGAAGAAGCCGTACTCCGGGTTGACGGCGTACAGGCGGCCGTCCTCACCGAAGCGCATCCACGCGATGTCGTCGCCGAGGGTCTCGGCGCGCCATCCGGGGATGGTGGGCTGGATCATCGCGAGGTTGGTCTTGCCGCAGGCGCTCGGGAACGCGGCCGCGATGTAGTACGGCTTGTCCTCCGGGGAGATCAGCTTGAGGATCAGCATGTGCTCGGCGAGCCAGCCCTCGTCGTGGGCCATCGCCGACGCGATGCGCAGCGAGTAGCACTTCTTGCCGAGGAGAGCGTTTCCGCCGTAGCCGGAACCGTAGCTCCAGATCTCGCGGTCCTCGGGGAAGTGGGTGATGTACTTGGTGTCGTTGCACGGCCACGGGACGTCGGCCTGGCCCTCCGCGAGAGGTGCGCCGACCGAGTGCAGCGCCTTCACGAACGGCTTGTCCTTGCCCAGCTTCTCCATCGCGGCCGTGCCCATGCGCGTCATGATGCGCATGGAGACGACGACGTACTCGGAGTCGGTGATCTCGACACCCAGCTTCGGGTCGTCGGCACCGAGCGGGCCCATGCAGAACGGCACCACGTACATGGTGCGTCCGCGCATGCTGCCGCGGTAGAGGTCGGTCATGAGCGACCGCATCTCCGTCGGATCCATCCAGTTGTTGGTGGGCCCGGCGTCGATCTCCTCACGCGAGCAGATGTAGGTGCGGGACTCGACGCGTGCGACGTCCGACGGGTCCGAGTTGCCGACGAACGAGTTCGGCTTCTTCTCGTCGTTGAGTCGCGTGAACGTGCCGGCCGAAACGAGCTGCTCGGTCAGTCGATCCCATTCTGCGTCCGAGCCGTCGGCGAAGACGACGCGGTCGGGCTGAGTGAGTTCGGCAACCTCTCGAACCCAGGCGAGCAGCTCACTGTGCTCCGTGGGGGGCGTGCCGTCAGTTCCGTTCAGACCGGGAATGGTCGCTGAGGTCATCAAACTCTCCTGGGGTGAGCCGGAACCGGACCATCTGCCGTCCGCTGAGAGAACCTCGCAGCGTGTGCCAGACGGTCCGATTTCCCCTCTCGGCGGGGTCCAGCCAGGCCGTCCATGCCACATGGAAGACGCGGGCGCCGGGTGTCCTATCCCTAGAGGTTAACGCCGCGGGTCCCATCTCGGGGAATCGGGTGCGGTTGGAATGGTCACAGAAACGATTCAGTCGCCCTGCCAGGAGCTTTTCCCGCGTCTAGAGTGCGGGTTTCGGGGTGGTCAGCCGTTACCGAGAGTCCCACCATCGGTCTGCTCCCAGTGCACGACGCCGTCGCCGTCGCGGTGAAACTCCCACGACGCGTACTCGCCGTCCTCGTGGATCAACGTCAGATGGTCTGCGTCGCCGTCCGAGTCGAGGTCGGAGGCAATGACGACCGCATCGCCCGCGTCGAAGGTCTGGGTATCGAGAATGCCGTCGCCGTCGATGTCGTGGGTGGGATCGGTGAGCGCGACCGGCCCGGAATCGTGACCGAACGTGTTCGGATCGAGGTCCGGCACGTCCGGGACCAGAAAACTCTCAGTCGTCGCCACCGCGGTCTCCCTTCGTATTTCGGACCAGTTTCCCGCCCAAAACAAGACATATCAAGATATTTCAACACGATCCCACATGAAAGCGGGCGAACAACGGTCGGGCACCTATGTATTCAGACGTTCACCGCGGCGATTCGGTTCCCCGGCCGGCCTGCGGACCTCCTGCAGTCCCCGGTCGACCGCCGCGAGGTCGCGTTCGCAGGACGACAACTGCCCGCTGCGCCGCGCGGCCAGCCGGCGGAGTTCACCGTCTATCTGCGCGACCCGCTCGTCCACCTCCCGGGCGGCGACCCTGCTCTCGGCGATGACCGCCTCACTCCCCCGGGTCTCCGCCGCCAGCAACCGGGCGAGGACGAACTGCTCCCACTGCGACCGCACGTGCACCAGCGCCTCGGTGGCCCACTGCCGCACGTGGGCACGCTCGGCGACGTGCGCGCGCGACCGCGTCAGCCACCACGCCGCGACGGCTCCCAGCGCGAGGGTCAGCGGGATGCTCGCGATGTCGAGGGCGGGCACCATCGACAGCGGCGACACCACCAGCCGGCCCAGACCGAGCCCGGCGGACGCACCGATCAGAATCGTCATCCGGTCCTCCAGCCCGCGGTGCCGCGGTTCCGGCCCGTCCGGCACCACCGGTTCCGGCAGCGGAGCGGCGGCCCCGGGATCGGCGGCGGCGACGCCCGCACGCGACCGCAGGTCGTCGAGGCGCGCGGTCACCGCGGCGTCGACCGCACCGCTTCTCTCGCGCACGATCTCGGCCAGCCGTTCGGGATAGTACGTGAGCCTGCCGCGGTCCGCGCGGTC
>NZ_WXYH01000355.1:0-149275 GCF_009872365.1 Rhodococcus sp. T7 | reverse complement strand
TCACCGGCCCGCTCGGCGAGGGTCCACCCGTTCTTGCGTTCCAGACCCGCAACCAATCCCGTCACATATTCACGGACCCGGGACCGCGGCTCCGACCGGGTGAAACGACCGGAGATCCGCTCATGCAACGCTTCCAACTCGGCAGCAACCAGATCGAGGACCACGCAATCAGTATCGTCCATCTGTCAAGCATGTGCCGTTGCAGTACTAGCCACCCGAAGGAAAACCGATGTCCCGCATCGCCCAGCCAGTCCGCACACGCGTCGAACACGATCTGCTGGGGGAGCGGGACGTCCCGCTCGACGCCCACTACGGCATCCACACCCTGCGGGCGCTCGAGAACTTCACCATCACGGGCACCCCGATCGGCCGCTACCCGGAGTTGGTGGCGGCCCTGGCGTGCGTCAAGCAGTCGGCCGCGGTCGCGAATCGGCGCCTCGGGTTGCTCGACGACCGCCGCGCGGACGCCGTCGTCGCCGCCTGCGAGCAGATCCGCGGCGGCGCGCTGCACGACCAGTTCGTCGTCGACGTGATCCAGGGCGGGGCCGGGACGTCGACCAACATGAACGCCAACGAGGTGATCGCCAACCGCGGCCTCGAACTGCTCGGGCACCGGCCCGGCGACTACATGTTCCTGCATCCCCTCGAACACGTGAACCTGAGCCAGAGCACCAACGACGTCTATCCCACCGCCCTGAAGGTGGCGCTGCAGTTCGCGATTCGCCGACTGCGCGCCGCGATGGACGGACTCGCGGAAGCGTTCTCCGCGAAGGCCGCCGAGTTCACCGACCACCTGAAGATGGGACGCACCCAGCTGCAGGACGCCGTCCCCATGACCCTCGGACAGGAGTTCGGAGCGTTCGCGGTGATGGTCCGGGAAGACGCCGAACGGCTCGAGGAAGCCGCGCTGCTCGTCACCGAGATCAACCTCGGCGGCACCGCCATCGGCACCGGAATCAACGCCCACCCCGACTACGCCCGGCTCGTGTGCGAGGAACTACGCGCCGTCAGCGGACTGCCGCTCGCGACCGCAACGGACCTCGTCGAGGCCACCCAGGACGTCGGGTCCTTCGTCCAGCTGTCGGGGGTGCTCAAACGCACCGCCGTGAAGCTGTCGAAGATGTGCAACGACCTGCGGCTGCTGTCGTCGGGACCCCGCGTCGGGCTCGGCGAGATCAATCTCCCTGCGGTGCAGGCCGGGTCGTCCATCATGCCGGGCAAGGTCAACCCCGTCATCCCGGAGGTCGTCAACCAGGTGGCGTTCGAGGTCATCGGCAACGACGTCACCATCACCCTCGCCGCGGAAGGCGGCCAGTTGCAGCTGAACGCGTTCGAGCCGATCATCGCGCACAGCCTGTTCGCGTCGCTTAGCCACCTGGCCGCGGCCTGCGAGGCCCTCTCGTCCCGCTGCGTCGTCGGGATCACCGCCAACGTCGCGCACATGCGCGCCGGGGTGGAACGGTCGATCGGGCTGGTCACTGCGCTCAGCCCCCACATCGGCTACGAGGCCGCCACCCGGCTGGCGGCGGACGCTCTCGACTCGGACCGCAGCGTCACCGAACTGGTCCTCGAGCGCGGACTCCTCAGCGCCGAGGAGCTGGAGGGGATTATGCGCCTTCGGCGCCCGTGAGTACTTATCAACCGCCCGACGTTAAGAAGTACTCACGGGTGCCGGAGGCGCAAAGAACTCCAGCGCAATGTTGTCGGGGTCGCGGAACGAGATTCCGGACCCGTAGTGCGCCGTCTTGATGCCCCCGTGCTCGATGCCGAGTGCGTCGAGCCGCTCCACCCATCCCGGCAGTGCGTCGGGGGAACAACCGAACGCGATGTGGTCGAGCCCGACCTGCCGTTCGTCGAACCGCGCAGGGGCGCCGCTGTCGGGATGGGTGTGCAGGCCGAAGAGCATGCCGCCGTCGAGGGCGAACACCGTGTGGTGGAACGTGCCCGATTCCTCGTCCTCGTCGAGGACGGGAGCCGAACCGAACAATGCTGTGTACCAGGCGGTGCTGGCCGCCAGGTCGGACACGGTGATCGCGACGTGGGTGAGGCCCGGGAAACTGGACATCGGCGACTACTCTCTGCTCCGGAGAACGCGGGTGTCCTACGACCCTAACGAGCCGCCGCAGCCCCGGGGTGGACAACGGCGAAACCCTGCCCGACCGGCCGGCACACGCAGACCGCCCGATCCTGTAACAGGATCGGGCGGTCCGCGTTCGGGGGCTAGAGCCGTGCGGGCTCACGCGTGCCGGGGGCGTACGCTCCGGTGGAGCGGCCGGGACCGCGACGCGCCAGGAGCAGGTAGATGGGTCCGGTCACCACCAGCCCGGCCACCCAGGACAGGTCGGCGCCGCCGAGGAACGCCGATACCGGCCCGGTGTAGAGGGACGTGGCCATGAACGGGATCTGGACGAGGATGCCGAGCAGGTACGCGGTGATGGCCGTCCAGTGGAACCGGCCGTAGATGCCGCCGTCGAAACGGAAGATCGAGTCGAGGTCGTAGACACCTTTGTGGATGATGTAGAAGTCGATGAGGTTGATCGCCGTCCACGGCACCAGGACCACCAGGAGCACGACCACCAGATCGACGAAGTGCGAGACGAAGTCGGCCGACAGCGCGATGGCGACGACGGACGCCGCGACGAGGATGATCGTCGAGAGAATCACCCGGGCGCGGGCGGTCGGAATCCAGCGCGCTCGGAACGTCTGGATCGACGTGATGATGGCGGGGACGGCGCCGTAGAGGTTCAGCGCGTTGTGGCTGATCACGCTGAGCAGGAACAGCACCAGCATGACACTGCCGAGGCTTCCGGTGGTGGCCTTGACGCCGTCCATCGTGCCCATGCCGACTGGTGCGGCGAGGGTGACGACCGCGCCGAACGCGAACGCGAGGAACGAGCCGAGGGTGCAGCCGAGGTACGTCGCCCAGAACGTCGACGGGACGCCCACGTCCTTGGGGAGGTACCGCGAGTAGTCGGAGACGTAGGGCGCGAACGCGATCTGCCAGAGCGCACCGAGCGACACGGTGGCCAGCCACCCGGCGAAGTTGAAGTCGCCGCGCGTGAGGAAGTCCGACGGCAGGTCGCCGGTCAGGATGGCGAAGAACCCCACGAGGATCCCGATTCCGAGAACCCAGGTGCCGATGCGGTTGAGGAGGTGGATCAACCGGTACCCGATGATGCAGATGACGGCGGAGCCGAGAGCGCCGGCCACGATCCCGACGTCGACGGGGATGCCGTCGACGATCCCGTGCATCGACTGGCCTGCCAGGACGATGTTCGACGAGAAGAAACCGAGATACATGACGGCGGCGATCACCACGATGATGAGCGCGCCGAAGGTGCCGAACTGTCCGCGGCTCTGGATCATCTGCGGGATCCCCATCTGGGGTCCCTGCGCCGAATGCAGCGCCATCAGCGCGCCGCCGGCGAGGTGCCCGACGACGAACGCGACGAGACTCCACCACAGCGAGAGTCCGAACAGGCTGGGCCCGAGGGCGCCGGTGACGATCGGGAGCGGCGCGAGGTTGCCGCCGAACCACAACGTGAACAGATCACGGACCTTGCCGTGGCGATCGGATTCCGGGACGAACCCGATGGTGTGTTTCTCCAGCATCGGGGCGACGTGGTTATCGGGCATCAATCCTCCGAACGGTGCGCAAGTGCGCCCTGTGGTCGAGTAGTGCAAACCACAATGGTCGGAGGTATTGAATCTGTACAGAACAACTAACTGATGCGTTGCATCACTTCCGCAGATTCAGCAGGTCGGAGCGGAAACCGCCGCGAGCGGTAACCCGAATGTAACCGTAACGCCAGGTCAGCACCGATTCCCGGCCGCGGTCTAGCCTGGCCCGATGCGCACCGTGGGAGTCGACCTGGCGGCCGAGCCGAAGAAGACGGCTATGGCCGTCGTCGACTGGTCCGACGGGGTGGCCCGCGTCGAGTCCATCCGGCTGGGAGTCGGGAACGATGCCATCGCCGAGGCCGTTCTGGCGTGCGACAGGGCCGGTATCGACGCACCGTTCGGCTGGCCCGACGCGTTCGTCCGGATGGTGTCCGAGCACCATGCCGGCCGGCTGCCGGCGACCGGCGGTCTCGCGAACCGCGAGGGACGTCGTCCGCTGACCAAGCGGCGCACCGACCTCGTGGTGCAGGCCGCGACGGGAATCGCACCGCTCAGCGTGTCGGCGGACCTCATCGCGCACGTCGCCCTGCGCTGCGCCGGGATCCTCGCCGAACTCGGCGACCTGGGCGCCGACGTCGGCCGCGTCGACGGCCGGGTGGTGGAGGCGTATCCGGCGGCGGCGCTGCGCACCTGGGGGCTGGTGTCGCGCGGGTACAAGAGCGTGCAGAACCGGGTGACGCTGGGGGAGTTGGTCGACGCGTTCCTCGCGGCCGCGGACTGGATGGATCTCGGTGCATTCCAGACGGTCTGCCGGGAATCGGACGACGCCTTCGACGCCGTGCTGGCCGCCGTCATCGCGCGGGCCGCGGCCCTCGGCCGCACGGCGCTACCCGAAGGCGGCGACCGCGACGTCGCCGAGCGGGAGGGGTGGATTCACGTGCCGACGGCGGGGCTGCAGTCGCTGCGGCCCTAGACGGTCAGGGGCCCGACGTAAGCTGGGCGCGACGTCCGGGCGGAGGAGTAGAGGAGATCGTTGTGGCGACTCGTGCGGTACCGCAGACCAGTGTCGGCGACGTGATGGCGGAACTGGCGGCCCTGGAGGATCCGAAGATCCGCGCGGTGAACGAACGCCACGGCGACGATCACGGGGTCAACCTCACCAAGCTGCGCGCGGTCGCCAAGAGTCTCAAGACCCAGCACGACCTCGCCGGCGAACTGTGGGGGACGGGCGACACCGCGGCCCGTCTCGTCGCGATCCTGATCTGCCGCCCCAAGGCGTACTCCGCGTCCGAGTTGGACGCCATGCTCCGCGACGCCCGCGTCCCCAAGGTGCACGGCTGGCTCGTCAGCTACGTCGTCAAGAAGAGCCCGCACGTCGAAGAACTGCGTGTCGCATGGTTCGCCGACTCCGACCCGGTTGTCGCGAGCGCGGGGTGGGCGCTGACCAGCGACCGCGTGGCGAAGGACTCCGGCGACCTCGATCTTCCCGAACTCCTCGACCTGATCGAGGCGAACATGAAGGACGCGCCGGACCGCCTGCAGTGGGCCATGAACGAATGCCTCGCCAACATCGGCATCCATCACCCCGAACTTCGTGCCCGCGCGATCGGCATCGGCGAACGCCTCGAAGTGCTGAAGGACTATCCGACCCCGCCCAATTGCACGTCCCCGTACGCGCCGATCTGGATCAACGAGATCGTCCGCCGCCAGACACAGGGCTAGCCGCATGCGACTGCGCTGGTAGACCGACCGCGGCGACGTCCGCGCGCGAAACCTGGCAAATTGGACACCACACGCACCGTGCGTGGGCACGTGAAGAAGGAGTCCAATGGCTTTCTGGGATCAGCTGAAGGCGAAGGCGTTCGAGTTGAACGGTCAGCTCAAGACCAAGACGGCGCAGTTCCAGAACAAGGAGTTCGCCAACGCCTCGATGGCCATGTGCGCCCTCATCGCCGCAGCGGACGGCACCATCGACCCGTCCGAGCGGCAGAAGACTGCGGGGCTGATCACCAGCAACGAGGCGCTCAGTGTGTTCCCGTCGGACGAGCTGAGCCAGAAGTTCGACTGGTACTGCAGCAAGCTGCAGTCCGATTTCGAGTTCGGCAAGATCGAGGCCACCGCCACCATCGCCAAACTGAAGACCAAGCAGGATCAGGCTCGGGCCGTCATCCAGATCGGCATCGTCATCGGCGGCGCCGACGGCAACTTCGATCAGAACGAGCGAAACGTGGTGCGCGACGCCTGTTTCGCGGTCGGTATCGCGCCGGCCGAATTCGAACTCTGAGGTGAGCGGTGACGCGCCCGGTGCGGGCGCGTCACCGACGCTCAGTAGGCGGTGATGATCGGCGCCGGATTCCACAGTCCGGAACGCTGAGTCCGGGTGGTGTCGATCTCCGCGGCCGTCGCACCGGTGTCGAGGGGGAAGTACTGCTCCACTCCGCCCCAGTCGCGGTCCCAGTCGTTCTTCAGATACGACGGTATGGTTCGGCTCGCCCGGGTCATCTCGATCCAGCCGAGGGGGCCTCCGCCGTACCGGTCCTGCCACAGGCTGGTCATGATCGCGCCGGGACGGTCCGGGAGGATCCGGTACTCGGGCGCCTCCGCGACACCGGCCCGGTGATCGAACGGCCGCTGGCACGGAAACGCAAGGCCCACAGCCCAGTCGATCATGACCGGTGATTCGGATCCGATCACGTCGTTCAGTGTCTGCGTCCGCGGAACCCGCGGCGGTGTCACGGCCAGCCACTGCTGCGGATCGCTGTCCGTGTCCGAGGCCACCAGCCGGATGGCGTCCGTATCGGCCGGCAGGGAATCGAGCGGAACACGCAGATTGCGCCACGACGGTGCCGGGCCGATGTCGATCGGCGTCACCCGTCCTCCGACCGCGACCGTGCCGTCCTGCTGCGCGGTGCCGTACTCCACCTCGAGGTTCTGGCCGTAGGTGACGACGCCGTCCGCGTCGACGGAGCGGATGCGACCCGCCGCGGCGATGGAGACGAGGTCACCCGCACCGGTGTCCGATTCGGCACCGGGCAGTCGGTACCAGCCGGTGGTCAGCGACGCGTCGCCGTCGCTGCCATCACTGCCGAGGACCGGGGTGCGCGCGGGGTCTAGTCCGAACGGCAGTGCCACGGCACTGCCGTTGACACCGACCGCGCCGGCGCCGCCGCCGGTGCCCGCGGCGTTGCTCGACGCCGTCTGCTCGGTGTTGTCGGTCTTGACGGAGTTGGCGACTCCCGCATCCGACGATTCCTCGTCGGCGCTCAGGTCTCCGGCGACACCGTTCGGGCTGAAGCCGACGCTGCCGGTGCCCGCGAGGGTGGTCGCCGCGTCACCGGACAGCGGTTGCAGCAGTGACGCGTTGGGATCGGTTTCGAGCAGGACGTCGTTGGCCAGGCCGCACGGCGCCCCGGTGACGGCGTCGACGTTGGAGCGTGCGAGGGAGAACGCCGGGTACTGCGCGACGGCGCCCTTCGCCATCGACAGCACCTCGAACAGCACCATCGCGGCGGCCGCCACCGTCAGCGGCGGGAGCGCCCGTACTCGGCGTCGTCGCACCGAGACGCCCCGCGTGTAGGGCTCGCGGAAGTAGCACCACGCCGCGATCAACAGCATCACCAGGGTGGCGCCGAGCAGGATCGTGCCCGCACCGAGGCCGGCGATCGACACCGGCTTGTCCCACCACGGGACGCTGTAACTGGACACGTACCACCACCCGTTGGTGCTGGTGAAACACATCGCCAGCAGGAACAGCACGGCGGCCGCGAACAGGGCGCGGTTGCGCGGCGAGCGCATGACCGCGGTGCTCACCGCAACGGACGCCAGGACGGCGAGCGACCCCGCGAGACCCGCATAGATGCCGAAGTGGTGCGTCCACTTGGTGGGCGTGAACATCATCAGCCCCATCGCGGCGAACGTGATGCCGATGAGCCGCCGCGACGGTCCCGTCGCGGTTCCGGGAATCCGGCCACCCTTGCGCAGCATCACCAGCACCGTCACCGCCAGGCACAGCACCATCACGAACACACCGAACCGGCGCGACAGCGAACCGTCGACGGAGATGTTCAGCAGGTACTGGTAGCGGAGGTACTCGTCGAACCAGGGGACGTTGGGGCCGATGGCGTGCACGTGCTGCATCTCCATCACGGCGGCGAGGGTCTGATCGGCGAACACCGCCACCAGGATCACGGTGCCCGACGCGACGAGCGGCGCGAGCAGCGCCAGGTAGCCGACGGTCTTGGCCCGGGCGATCACGATCTGCAGGATCGGCCGGGCGCCGGCGACGAGGGCGCCGAAGCAGATCAACCCGGACGGGCCTGCGGTCAGCGTGGCCGCACCGACCAGGATCGCCACCGCGGCGGGCAGCAGCCGACGGGTCGCGACGGCGCGTTCCACTGAGCACCACGTCAGCAGCACCCCCACCGCGACGATCGGTTCGGGCCGCAGACCGTTGTTGTAGGGGAGCCAGAACGCGAGGAACACCAGCCCGCCCGTCCACAGCGCGAGCCGGTTGCCCCGGACGGCGGCACCGAGTCGCGGCGCGACCTCACGGCTGATCACCAGCCACGCGACGATGCCGGCGAGCAGCGCGGGCAGGCGCACGAACGGGCTGGCCGGTGTGATGTTCGCCAGCACCGCGAGGACGTCGTAATAGGGCGACCCGAACGGCGCCTCGGGGACGCCGTACCAGCGGAAGTAGTTGGCCATGTAGCCCGCGGCCTCGGAGGTGCGGGCCATGTTGAACTGGTAGCCGTCGTCGGAGGTGGAGGCGCCGATGAAATGCCACAGCACCAGCGTGCCGAGGACGACGGCGTCGACGGCCCCGAACGACCACCAGCGGGTGGGCAGGAATCGCCGCGCCCGGCGACCGTCCACGTTGTCGAGACGGTGCAGCGCCACCAGCGCCAGAATGGTGGCCAGCGCACCCACCACCATGGCCACGAACTTGATCGTCGACGGCGTCGACGAGAACCGGCTGTCGATCTGCGCGGTCACCTGCATGCCGTCGGGCACCGGACCGTCGAGGTCGCTGAAGATGCCCACCATCTGCGGGCGGAGGTCGCCGTCGACGACGGTCGGTGCGTCCTGGCCTGCCGTCACCAATCCGGCGGTGGTCCGCGTCGGATCCGAGGACACCACGAGCGTGCAGTCGGCGGGCAATCGGTCGAGCGGTGACGACAGCAACACCTTGTTTCGTAGCACCACCTCGACGCCGGCAGGACCGTCCGCGGTCGCCGGATTCACCTTCGCGACCAGTCCGTACCTCGCGGCGTCGGCGGCACCCGCGGGGGCGGTGGAGGTCAGCAGCCCGCCGCGGTCGGCAAGACTGCCGACCGTCGAACAGGGAATTCGCACGTCGAGGCTCAGCGGCGCGTAGGAGACGAGCGGTGCCTCGACGCTTCCGGTGCTGCCGTTCTGCGGCCAGGTGAGGGTCGCGCTGTCCTGCTCGACCGGAAGGAACGGGAGCGACAGCGTGAGCAGCGCCCCGAAGAGGGACGCGACGATGGCGAGGAGACGGGCGGAGCGGACCGACCGGCCGAGAGGAGACGACTGGGGCGAGGTCCCGATCGGCGACTCGTCCGAGTCGTCTCTGGACACATTCGCCGATTCCAGCCTGCTGTCAGTCACGACGTCGGATAGTACCCATCTGCGCCGATGGTTAGCGAAGGAAAGGATTAGCCCTGGTGGGAGGGTTTCCTGCTCCCGATCATCACGTGAGGAGGTGTCTCATGATCCGCACCCGGCGCCCCGGCCGAGTGAGGAGATGATGGTGATGCCGCGGGCCGCGGCGGTGCCGAACCTCGGAATGCACTTCGCGGATGATCTCGAACATGCCTCCGCCCTCCTCCTGCGCGACCACGTCTCTCCCGACCGTAGGTCGGGCCCGGGGTGAGCCGATTCACCCGGTGCGGGTGAACAAGGTCACCCCGTGACGGGCTGCACCGACAGTTGCTTCACGCCGGTTTGCGAGCAGCCGGTGGTGGGGTAGGGGAGGAACACCGAACCGGTGTCGTTCGGTGGGTACACCCGGAAACCCGCGACCGGCGTGGGGCCGCACGTGTCGGCGGGATAGTTCTGCACTACCGTGGCACGCACCGCGGCGGTGGCCCCCGCGCCGGGAGCGACCGTCACGGGAGTCTCCGTTCCGCCGTCCCTCTCGGCCGCCGCACCCACCTGAGGACCGTCCGGTGCCGCGACGTACGACACCCCGGGGTATCCGTGGAGGATGCAGTCGCGGGTGCCGGTGTTGGTGAAGACGAGCGGGATCTCCTGCGATCCGGCGGCCCCGCTGGGCTGGCCGAGCGTCACCTGCAGTTCGCCGATCAGGCAACGGTCGGGATGCGGAGCGGTCGTCCCGGTCGGCGACGTGGCGGCGGCGGACGACGTCGGCACGTCGGCGGTGGTGGTCGCGTCCGACGTCGTGACGGTGACGGCGCCGGGCGAGGGTTCGGCGGTCCCCGACTCGTCCGTCGAGCCACACGCCGAGACAGTGAGTGCGGCGGCGATCCCGAGTACTCCGAGAAGGGTGCGTGCCGGTGACTGCGTGCGCATCTGATCGCTCCTCCTGCTGACTGTGCGGCGTACGTCGATGGTCCGCGATCGGCGCCGTCCCGGTGGGTGGTTCGGGGAGATCGCATTCGCCCCGAACCGGCGGGCTCCGGTCGTAGGCTGCGGGTCGCAAGGTTTCCGCGACACTTTCACTGGAGGCAGACCGATGAGCGAAGTTCTGGACCGGACCAAGATCTACATCGACGGATCCTGGGTCGATTCGCAGGGGACGGGCCGGATCGACGTGGTCAACCCGGCCACCGAGGACGTCATCGCGGTGGTCGCCGAGGGCACCCCCGACGACATCGACCGCGCCGCGAAGGCCGCGCGGGCTGCCTTCCCCGCATGGTCCGCGCTCAGCGGCACGGAACGCGGCGAGTACCTCCGGAAGGCGGCCGCCCTGATCAAGGAGCGCCTCGACGACTTCACCGCCCTCGTGTCCCGCGACATGGGCATGCCGCTCGGATTCGCGAAGCCCATCCAGATCGGCATGCCCCTCGCGAACCTCGCCGCGTTCGCCGAACTGGCCGCCACCTACGACTTCGACGCCCACGAGGTCGGCAATTCGCTGATCGTGCGCGAACCCATCGGTGTCGTCGGTGCGATCACCCCGTGGAACTTCCCGCTCCACCAGGTGGTGCTCAAGGTCGGCGGTGCGCTGGCCGCGGGATGCACCGTGGTGCTCAAGCCGACCGAGGTCGCGCCGCTCGCCACCTATGCGCTCGCCGACATCTTCGACGAAATCGGCCTGCCCGCAGGCGTGTTCAACCTCGTCAGCGGATTCGGGCCCGTCGTGGGCGAGGCGATCGCCGGCCACCCCGAGGTGGACATGGTCTCGTTCACCGGCTCCACCCGCGCGGGTAAGAGGGTCGCGGTGGTCGCGGCCGAGACGGTGAAGAAGGTGGCACTCGAACTCGGCGGCAAATCCGCGAACGTCATCCTCGACGACGCCGACCTGACGAAGGCGGTCACCGACGGGGTGGCCAAGTGTTTCCTCAACTCCGGCCAGACCTGTTCGGCGCTCACCCGGATGCTGGTCCCCGCGGACAAGGTGGACGAGGCCTCCGCCATCGCGGCGAAGGTCGCGCAGAACTACTCCGTCGGCGACCCGACGGCCGCCACGTCGGTGCTCGGGCCGTTGGTGAACTCGAACCAGTTGAAGCGGGTGCGCGGCTACATCGAACAGGGCATCGCCGAAGGCGCACGCGCCGTCCTCGACGGCCGGGAGACCGGACAGGACTCCGGCTACTTCGTCGGCCCCACCGTGTTCGCCGGGGTCACCGAGGACATGACCATCGCCAAGGAGGAGATCTTCGGTCCCGTCCTGTCGATCATCGGGTACCGCGACGAGGAGGACGCGGTGCGAATCGCCAACGCCACGGAATACGGGCTCGCCGCCGGCGTCTGGTCCGGCGACCAGGACCGGGCCGACCGCGTCGCGCGGCAGCTACGAGCAGGCCAGGTCGAGGTGAACGGCGGCGCGTTCAACACCAACGCCCCGTTCGGCGGGTACAAGCAGTCGGGCATCGGTCGCGAGGCCGGAGTCCTCGGCTTCGAGGAGTTCCTGGAGATCAAGTCGATCCAGCGGTAGGCGGCTTCGCCACCGTGCGCCTTTCTGGTTGTTCCAGCTACCAAAAAGGCGCACGGGCGCGGAGCGCAATTGGCCTCACGCTGAACCGAATCCGTGACTCTGTAGCGTCGTGGTCCTACCCTCGAATCGAGGGGTGGACAGCGGAGATGAGGAGAACACAATGGATCTCGGTCTGAGCGGCAAGCGGGCCGTCGTCACCGGCGGCAGCCGCGGAATCGGCCTCGCGATCGCGCGCAGCATCGCGTCGGAGGGGGTCGACGTGGTGCTCGCGGCCAGGGGTGCCGAGGCACTGGAACTGGCGGCGAAGACGCTGTCGCAGGAGACCGGCCGTCGGGTCATCGGGGTACCCACCGACACCGGCGACGACGAGTCGGTGCGCGCCCTCGTCCAGCGAACCGTCGACGAACTCGGCGGCGTCGACATTCTCGTGAACGCCGCGGCCACACCGTGGAGTGCGGGCAAGCCGAGCGACTTCGCGTCGACCACCGACGACGTGGTCCGCGGCGAGTTCGAGATCAAGGTGCTCGGTTACCTGCGCACCGCCCGCGCGGTGGCACCGCACCTCGTCGAGCAGGGGTGGGGACGGATCATCAATATCAGCGGGCTCGGTGCACGCCAGGCCAACTCGATCGCGCAGACCGTCCGGAACGTCGGGGTGTCGGCGCTGACGAAGAACCTCGCCGACGAACTCGGACCGCACGGCGTCAACGTCACCGTGGTCCACCCGGGGCTGACGCGGACGGAACGACTCGTCGACCGGCTGACGGAGCAGTCCGAGGCGGAAGGGGTGCCCGTCGCCGAACTGGAGTCGCGGCTGGCGACCAACTCGATCCACCGGCTGATCGATGCGAGTGAGGTCGCGGACGTCGTCACGTTCCTGGCGTCGCCGCGCAGCGTCGGGATCACCGGCGACGCGGTTGCCGTCGGCGGAGGAGCGCCGGGCGCCGTCTACTACTGAGCTCGGGCGGGTGACAGCACGCCGTCGCGCTGGGTCACTTCCAGCGCGGCGCGTTCGCCGGAGCGGACGGCGCCGTCGACCCAGCCGCACATCACGGACGAACTTTCCGTGCCCGCCCAGTGGATGCGACCGCAAGGTTCGCGGAGGGCGTGGCCGAACTGGGTGAGTACTCCCGTCGGCGCGTGACTGAGCATGCCGCCGCCGGAGTACCGCTCGACGCTCCAGTTCTGTTCGACGTAGTCGACGGGGGAGGCGGCCCGGGCTCCGAACCTCGCGGTCAACTCCCCGAGCACCGCCTCTTTCCGCTCCGCTTCCGGCAGTGTCCCCAGCGTGCGGGCGATCGGTCCCTCGACGATCACGCACAGAACGCCGGGACGTCCGGTGTCGGTGCACGCGTCGATGGTGATCGTCGCGGGAGAGTCGGGTGCGGCCGACTGCCCCGACAATCCGTCGGCGCGCCAGAAGGGTTCGTCGTAGACGACGGCGATCTTCATGACGGCGCCGCTCGGCATCCGCTGGTGCAGGAACGACCGATCCATCGGGAGCAGAGGCTCGTAGAGGATCTGACTCGCGATGGCGAGGGGGACCGCGACGATCGCTCTCCGCGCCCGCACGGCCAGGTCCGCGGATCGGACGGTCACGCCGTCGCCGTCCTGCGCGATGTCCCGGACGGGTTGCGACAGGTGGAGTGCGTCGCCGATCTCGGCTGCCATCGGGCGGTAGATCGCCCCCATCCCGCCGACCGGCCGCGCATCCTCGGCGGCGTCCTTCACTCCGAGAACGAAACCGGGACCGCCGCCGGACGCCATCTGATACAGCACGAACAGCATCGACACCTCGGACGCCGCGGACGTGTAGCAGCCCGCGACGGCGGTCTCGAGAAGGTCGTGGGCGGGCCTGGACAACGTGTTGCCGCCGAGCCATTTCGCGAGACTGATCGCGTCCCACTTCGCGGCCTTCTTCGCCTCCCACGGCGCCTCGAGCGGGATCGTCTTGCACATCTGGCCGAGTTCGAAGAACACGGCGCCGAGATTCGCCGTGACCCAGGGACTCATCGTCAGGGGAATCGTGCCCTTGTACCGATACTGCTTGCCGTCGACGACCATCATGGCTTCGCCGTCGGTGTACTGCTTGTAGGTCTCGACGCCGAATTCGTCGATCAGGGCGTAGATCCGGTCCTGCCCCGGCCCGATCCACGCGCCGCCCCGATCGATCCACGAACCGTCGTCGCGGGCCTCGGTGAACGTGCGCCCGCCGATCCGGTCACGGGCCTCCATCAGCGCGACCGTGTGCCCGGCCTGTTTCAGACGCAGCGCCGCCGTCAGTCCGGCGAATCCGGCTCCTACGACGCAATAGTCGACTTCGATGTCTGCCATGACGAATCCCCTCGCGTTCTTCGATCCTTACTCACGGGTCGGGACCAGCGGGAACACCTGCTCGGCGATGCGCTCGAGTTCCTCGTGCGCGGGGGAGCACTGGATGAGCAGCAGGGTGAGGCCGGCGTCCTGGTAGGCGCGGATCTTCTCCGCGACCTGTTCCGGTGTGCCGACGAGATCGGGACGCAGTCCACGGGTGCCGACGGAGTATTCGCGCCGGGACAGTTCGACGTCGAGTTCGGAGTTCTTCACGAACTCCTCGAACGACGCGTACCCGGGCGAGTGCGGGTCGACGGTGGTGACGCGTTCGAGTTCGGCGCGGGCCTCGGCTTCGGTGTCGCGCACGATGATGTAGGTGGACATGCCGAATTCGGCCATGTCCCGCTGGTGGATTCGCTGCGACCGCGCGTTCATGTCGGCGATCTTCGTGCGCACCTCGTCGACGGTACCGCCGTGCAGCACGTACGAGTCGGCGAACGTCGCGATGGATTCGCGGCCGCTCTCGCTCTCGCCGCCCGCGAAGACCGGGGGATGGACTGCGGGTTTCGGAGACAGGATCGAGTCGCGCACGCTGAAGTGTTCGCCCTGGTAGGTGAACGGGGTGTGTTCCCAGAGTCCGCGGAGCACGTCGACGAATTCGGTGGCCTGCCGGTATCGCTCGTCGTGCCGGGTGAACGCGCCGCCGTACTGCCGGGCTTCTTCCTCCCACCAGGCGGCGACAACGTTGAGTGCGAACCGTGCCGCACCGGCGTCGGTGGTGCCGGCGATGTCGGTGATGGTGGCCGATTCCTTCGCGGTGACCGCCGGCAGGTGGAATCCGGGTCGCACCGCCGTCATCACCCGGAGCTGTTCGGTGACCGCGAGGATCGCCGACGACAGCGACCAGGCCTCGAGGCTGGGCGCGTCGACGCCCTTGCGGTCGTTGAGGTAGAGCTCGGGGACGAGGGTGGTGTGGTACCCGAGCCGGTCGGCCAGTTGCGACAGCTGTTTGACGTAGTCCCAGGTGGCGGGCATGCCTTCGTCGCCGAGGTTGCGCAGGAAGCCGCCGTAGATGGGCGTCCAGTAGCCGAAATGCATGTCATTCCTCCGTGATGGCGTCGAGCGACGCACGCAGGTCGTCGACGAGGTCTTCCAGGTTTTCCAGTCCGACGGACAATCGGACGGTGCGGTAGCCGAACCCGGCGTCGCGGAGTTGCGTGTCGTCGAGGTGGCTGTGCGTGGTGGTGGCGGGGTGCACCACCAGCGAGCGGGCGTCGCCGATGTTGGCGACGATGGCGAACAGTTGCAACGAGTCGACGAACTTCGCGACCTTCGAGTCGTCGACGGCGAGATCGAAGGAGAACACCGAGCCGGCGCCCCGCGGCAGGTACTTGCGGGCGGCGTCGTGCCACCGGTTGTGCGGCAGGCCCGGGTAGTTGACCTTCGCGACCGCGGGATGACCGTCCAGGAATTGGGCGATGGCCAGCGCGGAGCCGACGTGCCGTTCCAGCCGCAGGTCCAGCGTCTCCAGCCCCTGCAGCAGTTGGAACGAATTGAACGGGGACAGTGCGGGTCCGAGGTCGTGGACGACCTTCGTCTTCGCGTACACCAGGTAGGCGCTCCGGTCGCGACCGAACTCGTCCCACAGCACGAGGTCGCCGATCCGCGGGTACGGCTCGGTGAACTGGGTCCACCGCCGCGGCTCCGCGCCGAAGTCGAACGTGCCGAGGTCGACGATCACCCCGCCCAGCGACGTTCCGTGCCCGCCGATGAACTTGGTGGCCGAGTACACGGCGATATCGGCGCCGAAGTCCCTGGGGCGGAGCAGGTACGGGGTGGCGATCGTGTTGTCGACGATCAGCGGGACCCCGGCCTGGTGCGCGATGTCGGCGACGGCCCGGACGTCGAGGACGGAGGCGACGGGGTTGCCGATCGTCTCGGCGAAGAAGGCCCGGGTCTCGGGGCGCGCGGCCGCACGCCAGGCGTCGAGGTCGTCCTGGTCGACGAGGGTGACGTCGATCCCGAAGTCCGCGAACGTGTCGGTGAGCAGGTCGACGGTTCCGCCGTACAGTTGCCGCGCCGCGACGATGTGCTGCCCCGACTTGGCGAGCGTGAGGAGCGCGACGGCGACGGCGGACTGCCCGGATCCGGTGGCCAGCGCGGCGACACCGCCGTCGAGGTCGGCGAGACGCTGTTCGAACACGGCCTGGGTGGGGTTCCCGGTGCGGCTGTACAGGTTTCCCTTGCGGCGCAGGGAAAAGATGTCCCGCGCCTGGTCGAAGCTGCCGAAGTCGTAGGCAACCGATTGGTAGATCGGGGGGATCGCGGTGTTCTGCGGCGTGCCGGGCTGATAGCCGGTGCGGACCTGCCGGGTCGCGAACCCTGTGGTCTCGGGCATCGGTGTGCCTGTCCCTTCGTCGATACTCTTGTTTGGCCGGGGTCGATCACAAAACGAATATGTTCGGAACAAAACACGAAGTGCGACGAGAAGACACGCGTTTTGTTCTGCTCGAGCATTACTCTTGTTCCACCGCGCACGGGTGAGTCAGGGTGACGCAGTCAATCCTGCGAACAACCACCCCGAGTGAGGTAATCAGTGGACATCGACTGGCTGGAACCCGAAGCGACCGCACGTGGCTCGGTGATCGTCGTCGCCGGCCGAGGTGAGCATGCTCACGTGTACCGCAGGTTCGCCCGGCGGATCGCGTTCGACGGTTACCGCGTCGCGGTGGTGGAGAACGATCCCGCCGCGGCCGCTCGGGTGATCGCCGACGCCGAGTCCGGTCTCCCGCTCACCGTCGTCGGGTCGGACAGTGGCGCGCTCACCGCGCTCGACCTCGCCGCCACCTATCCGGCCGTGTCCGGGGTCGTGGCCGCCGGGCTCCTCGTCGCGGGCACCGACGCCGTCACCGGAGGGTGGGACGGCGAACTCGAGATCCGCTCCGCGTGTCCGGTGCACCGGAGTGTCCTGTCCGCGGACGGCGCTCTCGACCGCGGCACGCTCGGCGCGGAGGCGCCGGTCGCCACGACGGATTCGCTGACCCACGTGCAGGTTCCCGTCCTCGTCGTCCACGGCGGCGCCGATGTCCTGAGCCCGGTGGCGGACGTCCTCACCGTTACGTCCGCGTTGCCGGGCGCCCGGGTGGTCGTCGTCGACGACGGACGGCACGACATTCTCAACGACGTGTCCCACCGGTCCGTCGCCGCCGAGATCGTGCAGTTCCTCGAGCGTCTGCGACTGCCCGGCACGCCCGACATCCTCCTCCGCGACCCGGCGGGCGCACTCGCGCAATGACCCGGGCGGGGCCGGTAGTGATTGTCGATCGAAGGGGTGTGGATGTCAGCGGTGCTGGAGTCGGAGACGATTGCTCCGGAGTGGTTGCTCGAACGGATCGACGGCCGCACCGCGGAACTCGCCGATGCCGTCGCCGACCTGATCCGGTCGGGTGAGCTGAGCCCCGGCGACCGCCTGCCGACCGTCCGCGCACTCGCGAAGGCGACCGATCTCAGTGTCGGTGCGATCGTCACCGCGTGGGGCCGGTTGCAGGAACAGGGTTTCGTGCAGACCCGCCGCCGCGGCGGCACCGTCGTACTTCCGCCGCTCGACAGTGTGCCCGAGCGTGGCATCCCCGACTGGCGCGGCGTCGACCTGGCGCAGAACGCACCCGACCTGGCGTTGCAGCCGTCCCTGTCCGACGCTCTGCTGTCCAGCCTGGACGCCGAGACGTTGAATGTGTTCGGCCGGGAACTGATGACCGAGCGTCTGCGCAACGCCGTCGCTCCGGGGTGGCCGTTCGAACCGGAGGCGTGGGCGACCGCGGGCGGTGGCACCGAGGCGTTGCTGCTGGCGGTGGAGGCGGCGGCGCCGCCCGGGTCCCGGGTGGCGGTCGACGAGCCCCTCGGCCCGGGGGTGCTCGACACCCTCCGCGACCTGGGTCTGGACGCGGTGGGCGTCGGCGCCGACCGCGACGGTCCCCGGCCGGACGCGCTCGACGAGGCCCTGACGGCCGGTGCGGTCGCGTTCGTGTTCCAGCCCGGGGCGCCGTTCGCCGTCGACCACGCGGTCAGCGCGCGGCGCACCCGCGAACTCGCCGACGTGCTGCGACGGCATCCGGCGGTGTGGGTGGTCGAGGACGACTCGATCGGACCGCTCGAACCGGACCAGCCACCGTCCCTGGGATGCGAACTGCCGCAGCGTGTCGTCCGGATCCGCAGCTACTGCAAGGCATACGGGATCGACGTGCGGACCTCCGTCCTCGGCGGCTCCCGCGAACTGATCGAGAAGGCCATGAAGGTGCGCAGCCACGGCGTCGGCTCGAACAGCCGGATCCTGCAGAACACCCTCGCCCACCTGATCGGCAGCGCCGACGCCGAACACGCGGTCACGGCGGCGCACGAACGCTACGCGGCCAGGCGCGCGACGCTGCTCGAGGCCCTGATCGACCGCGGCATCGAGGCTTTCGCCGGCCCGCACAGTCTGGTCGTGTGGGTGACGGTGTCGGACGAGACCGCGGCGCTGGTCGCGTTGGCGCGGCAGGGCATCTCCGTGGGGGCGGGATCGCGGTCGTTCGTGCGGTCACCCGCACGCCAGCTCCTGCGCCTGTCGGCCACCCAACTGCCCGACGACGGCGAGCTGATCGGGCAGCTCGCCGACGTCGTCGCGGTGGCTGTCGCGGAGTCGTCGCGGGAGTTCTTCGACTGATCGGACTTTGTTCGGCAGCACTGCGGGACATACGAAATATGTTTTGAAACATCGAGAATTTAATACTCTGCACGCGTCTGTTTGCTCCATACACTTCAACGCGGCGTGCCGAGGCAGGTGCCTGACGGCGGACGACGAAGGAGCGAGAACATGACGAGACGGCAACTGAAATTGGGAGCTGTCCTCACCCCCACGGGTGGTCCCGGGCACCCGTACACCTGGCTGGACCCGGAGATCCCCGGCGACGCCAGCGTCGACATCGACTGGTACATCGAGTACGCGCGTCTGGCCGAGCAGGCGCGGTTCGACCTCGTGTTCATCGTCGACAGCCAGTTCATCACCCCCGACTCGCCCCCGCACTACCTGAACCGGCTCGAGCCGCTGACGCTGCTGTCGGCGCTCGCCGTAGCCACCGAGCACATCGGACTCGTCGGCACCCTCACCACGTCGTTCAACCAGCCGTTCAACCTCGCGCGACGGTTCGCGTCCCTCGACCTGATCAGCCGCGGCCGCGCCGGCTGGAACGTGGTCACCAGTGGCGACTCCGGCACCGCCGGAAACTACGGCCTCGAGGAGCATTACGACTACGCCACTCGCTACGGCCGGGCACTCGAACACGTCGAGGTCGTCAAGGCGCTGTGGGATTCGTACGAGGACGACGCGTTTCCGCGTGACCGGGACGCCCGCCGCTTCCTCGACCCGGACAAGCTGCACACCCTCGACCACCGGGGCGAGCACTTCTCGGTGGTGGGCCCGCTCAACATCGAACGCTCACGGCAGGGACAGCCGGTGATCTTCCAGGCCGGTGACTCCGACCAGGGCCGCGACCTCGGAGCGCGCATCGCCGACGGGATCTTCACCCACGCACCCAGTTTCGAAGCGGGAGCGGCGTTCTACGCGGACATCAAGACCCGCGCCGCGGCGTACGGGCGCGCCCCCGAGGACATCGTGGTCCTGCCGGGCGTCACCGTCACCGTGGGCGACACCGACGCCGACGCCCGTGAGATCGAACTCACGACCCAGCTGGCGGACAACGACTTCGGCAGGTCCCTGCGGGAACTCGGCCGCCCCTTCGGCTGGCACGACTTCCAGCAGTACGACCTCGACGCGCCGTTCCCCACCGAGGCCTTGCAGCACGCCGAGCGGAGTTTCTACACGCAGGCGAAGAAGATCACCGACCTCGCCGTCGGCCGCGGGCTGACACTGCGACAGACCGTCGAGGCGCTCAGCGCGCCGAAGACGTCGCCGTTCACCGGCAGCGCCGAGACCGTCGCGAACGAACTGCAGCGCTGGCTCGACGGTCACGCCCTCGACGGCATCAACATCCACATCGGGCACCCGGCGCAGTTCCGCCGCTTCGTCGACGAGGTGCTGCCGATCCTGCGTGAGCGCGGGGTGGTCCGGGAGGACTACGAGCAGGACACCCTGCGCGGCAACCTCGGTCTGCCCTTCGCGGAGAACCGCTACACCCGTGCGCGGCGCGAGGGAATCGACCCCGCCCCGCTGCCCGGCACCACAACGTCGCTGTCCGCGAGCGTCTGAATCACCACCCCCCTTTGCATGGTCAGGAGCACCCAGTGAGCAAGAAGAGCCGGCGGATCGCCGGCGCCGTAATACTCGGAGTGATCGTCGGTCTCGTCGCCACCGCATGCGGCGGTGGCAGCAGCTCGAACGGCGCCGAGGTCAAGTGGGCGTTCAACCTCCCCACATCCTGGGACCCGGTGACGAGCCGGACCGGAAACGACATCAACACCATCAGCCTCGCGTATGCGTCGCTGACCCGGCTCGACGCAGAGGGCAACGTCGAACCGTCGCTCGCCGAGAGCTGGAAGTACAACGCCGACGGTACCGCGGTGACATTCAGCCTGCGTGACGGTCTTACCTTCTCCGACGGGACCACCCTCGACTCGCAGGCGGTGAAGGCGTTCTTCGACCGGGGCAAGACCCAGGACGATTCGTTCCTGCGCGATCAGCTCGCCGGCGTCACGGAGGTCACGGCCGACAGCGCCACCGACGTCACGCTGCACCTGGCCGACGCCGACTACCAGATCCCGTACCTGGTGGCCGGGCGCACCGGCGCGATCGCCAGCCCGACGGCGGCCGCCGACCCGCAGAAGCTCAGCGTGTGGCCGGTCGGGGCCGGTCCGTTCACGATCACCGATTTCGTCGCCGAGGATCACGCCTACTTCGAGAAGAACCCGAACTACTGGGACGCCGAGAACATCCACATCGACCACTTCGAACTCAGCGTCGCCCCGGACCCGGCCACCCTCGTCGCCGGTGTCCAGTCCGGCTCCATCGACTTCGCGACGCTGCCCGCGTTGCAGTCCAAGGAAGCCGAGGCCGCCGGTCTCGACGTGACCGTGAAGCCGTCGCTCGCCGCGAACGACGTGTCCATCAACCTCAACAAGGCGCCGTTCGACAACCCGAAGATCGTCGAGGCGTTTCGCTACGCATTCGACCGCCAGGCATTCGTCGACGTCGTCACGAACGGGCTGGGGAGCACCACCAGCCAGCCGTTCCCCGACGGGTACCTCGCGTTCAACCCGGAGATCGAGAAGCTCTGGAACTACGACCCCGACAAGGCATCTCGTCTCCTCACCGAGGCGGGATACGCGCCCGGGCAGTTGTCGATCGAGATCACGGCGCAGTCGGCGGCCACCAACCGCGCGGAACTCGTGCAGTCGCAGCTCAAGAAGATCGGCGTCGAGTCCACGATCAAGGTGGTCCCGCCCGGTTCGTCGACGTGGCAGAGCGAGGTCTACATCGCGAAGAACCCGCAACTGGCCACGGACGGCACCATCGGACGTGAATCCCCGGTGCAGAACCTGCTCGCCGTCTACGGTCCGGAAGGCATCATGAACCTCAGCGGCCCGCACGCGTCGCCGGAGTTCACCGCCGCACTCGACGCCGTGCGCCGCACCCCGCTCGAGGACCCGGAATACAAGCCGCGGTTGTGGCAGGCCGTCAAGGTCGGTGTCGAGCAGTCGCCGACGAACTACCTCTTCAGCAACCCGTGGATCATCGTGTCCAACCCGGATCTGAAGAACCTGAACATCCTGCCGTCCCAGGTCCGCTGGGAAGGCGTCACGGTCTCGTGACCACCGCAGACATCGAGGCCGCAGGCACCGGGAGGACGTTCGCTCTCCCGGTGCCTGCGGGCGCGCTCGGCACGGCAGCGCGGGTCGTGCTCGGCACCGTGCTGATCGTGGTCCCGGTCTTTCTGTTCTCCACCCTGATCACGTTCCTGCTCGGTGCGGCCAGCGGGCTGAATCCGGCCGCCGGCATCGCCGGTGACGCCGCGACCCCGGAGACGATCGCCCGGATCAACGCCGAGTTCGGGCTGGACAAGCCGGTCTGGCAGCAGTACGTCGACTGGATGTCGAGCATGCTGAGCGGCGACCTCGGTGTCTCGTGGTTCAGCAAGATCCCGGTCAGCGAGTTGATCGGTGAGCGGCTCGCGGTCAGCGCGTCCATCGCCGGTGTCGCGCTGGTGATCGGACTCGTCCTCGGTGTCGGGCTCGGGGTGCTGGCCGCCGTCTACAAGGGCAGCCTGCTCGACCGGGCGATCACCGCCTACACGTCGGTGGCCTCGACGCTGCCGCCGTTCGTCATCTCCATCGGACTGATCCTCGTCTTCAGCGTCGGGCTGCACTGGCTGCCGTCGGCCGGGTACGTCCCGCCGGACGAGAACTTCGGCCGCTGGCTGTCGCTGATCATCATGCCCGCGATCGCGCTGAGTATGGACGTCGTCGCCGACATCGCGCGGCAACTCCGCACCGGGCTGGTCGCGGAACTGGATCAGAACTACGTCACCGGCGCGGTGGTGCGGGGCATCGGTCCGTCACGGATCCTGTTCGTGCACGCCTTGCGCAACGGCAGCGGTCCCGCACTGTCGATCCTGGGCATGAAGATCCCCACGCTCATCGGCGGCGCCGTCGTGATGGAGACCATGTTCTCGATGCCCGGCTTCGGTCGCCTCGCCGCCGACTCCGCGCTGCGCGGAGACGTTCCCATCGTCCAGGGAACGCTCGTCGTGGCGATCGTGTTCGTGCTGTTCTGCAACGTCGTCGTCAACATCGCCCAGAGCGTCCTGCAGCCGGCCACCAAGCGGAGAGACTGACATCCCATGCTCACAGCAATTCTGCGCTATCACTCCGCTCGCGCCGCGGTGATCGTCCTCGGGCTGATCGTGGTGCTCGCGGTCTTCGGGCCGGCGCTCGCGCCGTTCGACCCACTCGAACAGGACACGGCGGCAATCCTGCAGGGCCCGAGCGGAACTCACTGGCTCGGTACGGACAACGTCGGGCGGGACGTGTTCAGCCGGTTGCTGGCGGGTTCGACCGTGTCGGTGCTGTCGGCGCTGCAGTGCGTCGTCGTCGGATTCCTCCTCGGTGTGATCCCGGGCTTCCTGTCGGTGTATCTCGGGCGCAGCGTGGAATGGTTCACGCTCCGGCTGATGGATGCGCTGATCACGCTGCCGTTCCTCGTGTTCGCCGTCGCGATGACCGCGCTGCTCGGAAACGGACTCGCGCAGGCGATGTTCGCCGTCGGCATTCTCATCGCGCCCGCGTTCTACCGGGTCACGCGTGCCGCGGCGCTCACCGTGGCCAACTCCCAGTACGTCGAGGCCGCCGAACTGATGGGCGCCGACACGTCCTGGATCATCCGCCGTCACGCGGTGCGCAAGGTGCTGCCCGCGGTCGGGGTGACGTTCGCCGCCATGACCGGGGCCAGCCTCGTCATCGTGTCTTCGCTGACCTTCCTCGGGATCGGCGTCGTCCCGCCCGACCCCACCTGGGGCGGACTCCTCGCCAGCGGACTGCAGTACCTCTACCAGGTTCCGTTCGGCCCCGTCGTCCCCGCGCTGCTGATCGTGGCGACCGTGTGGGCGCTCAATGCCATCGCCGACGCACTGCGGGACGCGACCGGCGGACCCACACGACGCGCCCCCAGGAAACAGGAGGTCACCTCGGATGTCCACTGACACACTCGATGCCACTTCGGCACCACACACTTCGCGCCCCCGCAGGCCGGTGCTCACCGTCAGCGATCTGCGGATCGCCCTCGACGACAGAACCGAACTGGTCCACGGCGTCGACTTCTCCCTCGCGCCCGGCGAAGCGCTCGGGATCGTCGGCGAATCGGGAAGCGGCAAATCACTGACCTGCCGCGCCATCCTCGGAATCCTGCCCGGCGGAATCGACGTCACCGCAGGCTCGATCGACTTCGACGGCATCGAACTCACCGACCTCGGGCGCAAACAGTGGCGCCCCCTGCGCGGCACCCGCATCGCCGCGGTGTTCCAGGACCCGGCGTCCTACCTGAACCCGTCCATCCGCGTGGGCGAACAACTCGCCGAGGCACTCCGGTCGACACTCGGACTGTCCCGCGCCGACGCCAAGCGGCGCGGGCTCGCACTGTTCCGGAAGATGGGCCTGACCGACGCGGACACCGTGTACCGCCAGTACCCGCACGAACTGTCCGGGGGAATGCTCCAGCGGGTGCTCATCGCGATCGCGGTCTCCGCGGAACCGGAACTCCTGATCGCGGACGAGGCGACCACCGCCCTGGACGTCACCGTTCAGGCCGAGGTTCTCGACCTCCTCGAGGACCTGCGCGAAGAACTGGGTCTCGCCCTCGTCCTGGTCTCCCACGACCTCGCGGTGGTGGCCCAGGTCTGCGACAGCGTGATCGTCATGCGGGACGGCGCCGTCGTCGAGTCCGGGCGGGCGGAAGACCTGCTCACCGCGCCGCGGCACGAATACACCCGCCAACTCGTCGACAACCACCGCGCATACGGCCTCGAGTCGTTCACCGGGCAGGAGGCCGCTCGTGTCTGAGTCGTTGCTGCGCATGACCGATGTCCGGGTGGAGCGTGGGCTCCGCGGGGCCCGCAAGCAGATTCTGCACGGCGTCGACCTGACGATCGATGCCGGCGAGAAGGTCGGGCTGATCGGCGAAAGCGGCTCCGGGAAAACGACACTGGCTCGCACGATTCTCGGTCTGATCACCCCGACGGCCGGGTCGGTCGAGATCCGCGGGCAGCGCGTCGACGACCTGCCCGCCGCGCAACGCCGGGCACACCGGCGCACGGGGACCGTCCAGTACGTGTTCCAGGACCCGCTGCTGAGTCTCGACCCGGACATCCCGGTGGGCGAATCGATCGCCGAGGGGCTGATCGTGCGCGGCGGGCTGGACCGTGACGTCGTGCGGTCGAAGGTCGCGGCGGTGCTGAGCAGTGTCGGACTGGACGCCGACATCGCGGTGCGGATTCCCGCGGAACTGTCGGGTGGGCAGCGCCAGCGGATCGCGATCGCGCGGGCCCTCGTGCTGGATCCGGCGCTGCTGCTGCTCGACGAACCGGTGAGCGCCCTCGACTCGGTCAACCGCATCCAGATCCTGAAACTGCTCACCGAACTCGGGCATTCGCGGCAACTCGCTCAGCTGTTCATCTCGCACGACCTGGGGGCGGTCGCGTCGCTGGTCGACCGGATCGTCGTGTTGTACCGCGGCAACATCGTCGAGGACGGACCGACCCACCAGGTGATCTCCGATCCCCAGCACCCCTACACCGCGCTCCTTGTCGGATCGGCTCCCACGTTGAGCGGTGGCGCCGTGACCCGCGAGCGTCGCCGGGAGTTGAGGCTCCGCCTCCTGTGAGTACTTGTTAAATTTAACGTCGGGCGGTTAACAAGTACTCACGGGTGCCGTAGGCGCAAGGGTTTCGATCAGTGTGATTCGAAGGACGCGCCGCCGATTTATGTTCCTGCCCTGCATTATTCGACCATAACCGCGGAGTGCTCTAGGGTGGCGGGGTACGCATGCGAGAGGTGATGAAGCAATGAAGGTAACGGTAGTGGCCGGCAATCCCAAGCCCGGTTCACGGACGCTGGACGCAGCCGGTCTGGTCGCGGCGGCGGTGACGGGCGCCGCCGTGGATTCCACGGTCGACGTGATCGAGCTCGGCCCGGGACTGCTCGGGTGGGGCGACGAGAAGGTCGCGGCGGCGGTGGACACCGTCGCGTCGTCGGATCTCGTGGTGTTCGCCAGCCCCACGTTCAAGGCGTCGTACACGGGCGTGCTGAAACTGTTCCTCGACCAGTTCGCGACCGGCGACGGCCTGAAGGACGTCGTGGTGGTGCCGCTGATGCTCGGGGCCGGGCCCGCGCACGCCATGGCGCCGGACCTGCTGCTCAAGCCCGTGCTCGTCGAACTGGGCGCGACCGCCCCGGCGCCGGGCCTCTACCTCATCGACACCGCGTACACGACCGACACACGCATAGCCGACTACGCCGAGCGGTGGGGTTCGATCCTCACCGCGGCGGCCCGGACACGGACGGAACTCTCATGACACAGGCTGACGGCACGGTGGACAAGGCTTCGCTGCGGGAGGCGTTCGGGCATTTCCCGAGCGGTGTCGTCGCCGTCTGCGCCGAAGTCGGCGGTGAGCGCATCGGGATGGCGGCGAGCACGTTCGTGCCCGTGTCGCTGGAGCCGCCGCTGGTCGCGTTCTGCGTGCAGAACACGTCCACGACGTGGCCGAAGCTCGCGGACCTCGAGCACGTCGGGATCAGCGTGCTCGGGGAGGCACACGACGCGGCCGCCCGGGTTCTTGCCGCGAAGACCGGTGACCGGTTCGCCGGCCTCGACACCGAGACCACCGACGGCGGTGCGTTGTTCATCGACGGCGCGTCGGTGTGGCTCGACACCACCGTCACCCAGCAGGTGCCCGCGGGCGATCACGCGATCGTGGTCCTGCGGATCAACGAACTGCGAGTGCAGTCGGAGATCGAACCGATCGTGTTCCACCGCAGCCGGTTCCGCTGGCTCCGCACCGTCGCGTCGTAACCGACTGCGATGACCACGGAACTGACGGCCCCGGCCGAGACGGACGTCCATCCGCTGGACGACGCGATTCGTCAATCCCTGCGCGGCGAGCACGCGCACTTCGCCCGGTGGTCGGGCAGGGTGGCGCGGTACCACCCGGACGTTGCGCCGCACGTCGGCCACCCGGACACCCTGGTGGACGAGGACTGGGCGGATCTGACCGCACTGCTCGGCCCGTCGGCGACAGCGGCGCTCCGCGGATTCGGTCACACGCCGCCGTCGGGCTGGGAGGTCCTGGACACCTTCGGCCTGGTCCAGATGGACGGCACCGCGCTGGACGTCGCGCCCGACCCGGACGCCGAAGTCCTCGGCGCGGACGATGTTCCCGAGATCCTCGACCTGATCGGCCGCACCCGGCCCGGACCGTACCTGCCGCGAACCATCGAAATGGGGACCTACCTCGGGTTCCGCGTCGACGGCGAACTCGTCGCCATGGCGGGGGAGCGGCTGCATCCGCCCGGCTGGACCGAGATCAGCGCGGTCTGCACCGACGAGCGTTTCCGGGGCCGCGGATTCGGTGCCCGGCTCGTCCGCGCCGTCGGAGCAGGCATCCGCGCCCGCGGGGAAACCCCGTTCCTGCACGCCGCGCAGGCGAACACGACGGCGATCCGGCTGTACGAGAGCCTGGGTTTCACCCTCCGCCGGCAATCCGCCCTCACCGTCGTCCGGACACCGGCGTAGCGCCCTCGAAGCGGTCGCGCAGCGTGGACTCCGCGTACTCGTGCCGGAAGATCCCCTTCTCGCGGAGCAGCGGCACGACGTGGTCGACGAAATCGGTGAGACCGGAGGGGAATCCGTCCGGCATCAGGTTGAAACCGTCCGCCGCGCCCGCCACGAACCACTCTTCGATGGTGTCGGCGATCTGTTCGGGGGAGCCGACGACGAGCCGGTGCCCGAAACCGCCGGCCTTGCGCAGCAGTTCGGACACCGAGTACCGGCTCTCCAGTGCCAGCCGCACGACGGCTTCCCGGAACCCCAGGGAACCGGAGAACGACGGGTCGACGGGCGCCAGCAGCAGGTCCTCCGGGATCGGCCGGTCCGGGTCGAGCGAACTCAGATCGACGCCGAGCATCCCGCCGAGGCGCTCGGCGGAGAAGCCGCCGGCGGCCTTGGACTCCCAGTCCTCGTAGCGGGCGACGGCCTCGGCCTCCGTGCTGCCCACCACCGTTACGAGACCGGGCAGGATCTTCACCGCCCGGGGGTCGCGACCGGCCGCGCGCGCGATGTCCTTCACCTCCCGGTAGTGCTGCCGCCCGGCGTCGAGGGTGAGTTCCGCCGAGAACACCGCGTCGGCGCTGCGTCCGGCCAGCGCGCGGCCCTGCGGTGAACCGCCGGCCTGCACGAGCAGCGGGTGACCCTGCGGCGACGGCGGCACGGGCAGCACGCCGTGCACGTGGAAGAACTCCCCGTCGTGGTGCACCGGGGCACCGGTGGCCGCCGATTCCCACAGCGCCGTGACGACGTCCACGAACTCGGTGGCCCGGCGGTACCGCGACTCGCGGTCGGGGATCCTGGTAAGACCGAAGTTGTGGGCCGTCCCGGCGTGGAACGTGGTCACCACATTCCACGCCACCCGACCGCCGGACACGACGTCGAGGGACAGGAACCGGTCCGCGAGGTCGAAGGGATCGTTGAACGTCGTCGACGCCGTGCCGATCAGCCCGAGGTGTTCCGTCGCGCTCGCCACCACCCCGAGAACGGTGGTGGGTTCGAGCGCCCTGGTCGGCTTGACGGCGGGATCCTCGCGGAGCGCGGGCCCGTCCGCGAGGAACAGCGCGTCCAGCGTGCCGCGCTCCGCAATCTTCGCGACTTCGGTGTAGTAGTCGGGGTCGATGAACGACGTCGGGTGCAGATCGGGGGCCCGCCACGCGGACGGGTGGAAACCCACGTCCAGCACGTTGACATTGAGGATGACCTCTCGTTGCGCGGGCATCAGCCGGCGGGCTTCGCGGCGGCGCCGTCGACGTTCGTCTGGGTCCGGTCGGTGGCCCGCGCCGATTCGATGCTCTGCGCCACCCGGGAGAAGAACGGGTCGCTGTCGATCAGCTGGCCGATCCGCGGGTCGTGGTAGGTGTCGAGAAGCGGCGCGAAATCCGGGTTGTCCTTGTTCTTCTCGTTGATGACGACTTCGATCCAATACAGCTCGTAGGCGGGGGCGTTGAAGACGATCTTGTCGTCGGGCACGTCGGCGAGATCGAAGTTGGACCGCCAGCCCAGCGCCAGGTCGACGTCGGGGAGCGTGCGCGGCAACTGCGCCAGCGCGGCCTCGGTGAACTCGAACGACTTCGGGTTGTCCTTCACGTCGCGGATGGTCACGCGGGACGGATCGACACCGTCCTTCAGGGTCAACTGGCCGAGGTCCTGCAGCGTCTGCAGCGCCTGCGCCTGGTTCGACGGGTCGTCGGGGACGGCGACCTTCGCGCCCTTGGGGAGATCCTCGAGCGTGTCGTATTTCTCGGAATAGCCGGAGAACTTCAGGACGTACCAGTCGCCGGCCGCATACAGTCCGAGGTTGCCGTCCTCGTTCTGCACCCGCATCCACTCCTGGTGCTGGCTGTGGTTGGCGTCGATGTCGCCCTGGGAGACCGCGAGGTTCTTGAGCTTCGAATCCTCGATCTGCACCGGTTCGACGGTGATGCCGTGGTCGGGGGCGAGTTTCGCGACCTCCTTGGCGAGTTTCTCGTCCAGGATCGATCCGGCGGTGTACCCGATCTTGAACGTGGTCTGCGGGCCGTCGCCTTCGGTGCGGTCGTTGCCCCCGCCCGCGCCGCACGCGGTCAGGAGGAGCAGCAGTGTGGCCGTCAGTCCGCCTGCCGCGGCAGCGCGGGCGCGCGTCACCGAGCGGGGTCGAGTCGTCATGGGTGTAGTCCTCTGATCTGGGTGGGAGTGAAAGGCTCAGCGACGGTTGGTGAGGCGCGCGGCCAGATCGCCGACGAGTTGGATGACCTGGACCAGCACCACGAGCGCGATGACCGTCGTGATCATCACGGTGTTGTCGAAACGGTTGTAGCCGTAAGCGATGGCGAGGTTGCCGATGCCACCGGCTCCCACCGCGCCTGCGATCGCCGACATGTCGAGGATGCCGATCAACGCGATCGTCAGGGCGCCGATGATGGTCGGGACCGCCTCGTGGAGTTGCACTTTGCGGATGATCTGGAAGTTCGACCCGGCCGACGCGCGTCCCACCTCCACCACCTCGGGCGGAACGTCCCGCAGCGAATTCTCGATCAGCCGCGCGACATACGGGGTGGCGGCCAGCGTCATCGGTACGGCTGCCGCCTGCACCCCGAGCGAGGTGCCGACGACGAAGCGGGTGAACGGGATGATGGCGGCCATCAGCACCAGGAACGGCAGTGATCGGCCGAGATTGACAACCCAGCCGGCCACCGCGTTGACCGCGGGGTTGGGAAACAGCCCGCGGGGAGCGGTGTTGTGCAGGACGACGGCCAGCGGAGTGCCCAGCAGGATGGCCAGGATCACCGTGATCCCGACCATCTGCACGGTCTGTTGCAGGGCGGGCAGGAACAATTCAGGAAGTTCCTCGACGGGGGTCGAGATGGCCAGGACGACAGTGCCGGCGCTCATGCTGCCGCCTCCTCGGTCGCCGGGGCGGAGGTGTTGTCGTCGACCCGTGTCCCGTGCAGGCCCCACGAGGCCAGAAGCTCCCCGACGGACGGATGGTCACCGGCGACCGAGATGGTGACCCGGCCCGCCGGGCGTCCGCCGACCGACTCCACGGTCCCGGACAGCACCCCGATCGACCGGCCGGTGGCCGTGCCGAGAAGTTCGATCCAGTTGGTGGGGACGGTGTCGGACCCGTACGTGACGTGCCACAGCACGTCCCGGTCGTCCGCGGTGATGTGGGAGCGGTCCGGGAGCAGCCCGACACCGAGTTCGGAACGGGGGTTGCGGAGGAGGTCGATCACCGGGCCCGATTCCACGACCTGTCCCGCGTCGAGGACGGTGACCACGTCGGCGACCTGGCGGACGACGTCCATTTCGTGGGTGATCAGCACGATCGTCAGCCCGAGGTCGTCGCGCAGTTCGCGCAGCAGCGCGAGGATGGATCGGGTGGTGGCGGGGTCCAGTCCGGACGTCGCCTCGTCCGACACCAGGACCCTGGGGGCCAGTGCCAGCGAGCGCGCGATCCCCACGCGTTGCCGCTGCCCGCCGGACAGTTGCCGGGGGTAGAGGTCGGCCTTGTCGGACAGGCCCACCCGCTCGAGGAGTTCCGCCACCCGTGCCCGTCGCTCGGCCCGGCCGACGCCGGCGAATTCCAGCGGCAACGCCACGTTCTCCGCGGCGGTCCGGCGGGCGAGGAGGCTCGACGCCTGGAAGATCGTCCCGATCGCGCGGCGCTGCTCCCGCAACCGCCGCTCGGACAGCCCGGATACGTCCGTCCCGTCGAGCAGGATACGGCCCTCGGACGGACGCTCGAGCAGACTGATGATCCGCGACAGCGTGGTCTTGCCCGCCCCGCTCTGGCCGATCACCGCCGCGATCTGCCCGGTGCCGACGGAGAAGTCGATGTCGTGGAGCACCTCGACGGAGCGGGCTCTCTTCCCGAATCGTTTCGTGACGGAACGGACTTCGATCATGCTGCACCACCTGTATCGGATGACGGCACCGCGGGTCGGCCGCCGGGAGGGAGTCCTGGCCTGTGGGTAGGCCAGTGCGCTCCCGAAACGATAGGCGTGGGTAAACGGAAAGTCATGTCTAAGAATCGACTTGATCAGAACGTGCGCTCACTATCCGGGATACACCGGGCGGCGGTGGGCCGGTGCCGGCGCCGGATCGGGCAGCCGCAGCGTCGCCCGGAGCGACCGCTGCCGGTACCCGCGGGGCCTGGACGGCTTCGACCATGCGGAGAAGCCGGCGTCGAGGTCGGTGACGGTCGCGATGTGGCCGTCCACCCCGGTGGCGTCGGGATCGTCGACGACGAACAGCAGGGCGCGCTCACGCACGGCCGGTCCGTGCCGGGTGACGTCGCTGCCGGCCAGCACGACGATGTCGGAAACTTCGGCGGCGGAGACGATGTCGTCACCCTCCTGCGCCCACCACGCGACGGGGATCTTCTGCTGCGGCGGCGTGGGGACGTTGAGGGGGCCGGCGATGTCGAAGATCCCCTGGTGGTCGGCGTAGACGATGCGGTCGGAATCGGCGAAGCGCACATCGCCGGGGCGGCCACGGATCGTGTCGGCCGGCCAGCTCTCCCATAGTGTGCGGGAGGCGTGGATCGCGTCGGTCGTCACCGCGGAACTGGGTCCGGGCTCGATCCACACCCCTTCCCGGGCCAGGTTGCCCGGTGCCGTCCGGTCCTCGACGCCGGTGAGCCAGCCGACGCGCCCGCGGCTGGTGTGATCGAGCGAGGCCAGGCGGCGGGCCAGGTTGTACGGGTGGTCGAGGTGGGGGACGGCGGTGACGAACACGCCGACGTCGGCGGTGGCGGCGATCAGCGCCGCGGCGGACACGCTGGGGGACAGAGCCGCGGTGGGCCGGGGAGCGGTGCGCGACACCCGTTCGACGCCGACGAGGACGAAGTCCGCCCCGGTTCGGTCGACGAATGCTGCAAGTTCGTCGACCCGGCCGCGGCGGATGGCGTCGACGAGCACGTGCTCACCGAGCGCGAGTCCGTACAAGGTCCTGCTTCGCTGGATCACACTCATCGGGGGTCTCCCGCTCTCGATTCGAGGGTCGGCTGTCGTGGTGTCAAGGGGTATCTCCTGAGAAGAGGGGGACGATCACGAGGGCCAGGGAGGCGAGTCCCAGCGCGACCAGGAGCATCGATACGGACGCACTGCGCCGAAGGACGCTGGCCCGCGGATCCTGTGGGTCGTACCACAGCCAGAGGACCTGTCCGGCAACGAATTCGTTCCTTCCGGAATCGGACACGGCGGCGCCGAGTACCGGCCCGGGGTCGAATGTCGTTCGCCGGCCGGTGAACTCGTCGCCCCCGACCCGGTACGCGTAGGTGACCGCGGGTCGTACGTCGACGATCGAGCATTCGGACCCGGTCCACGACCGGGACCGCCACAGCGCGACGACGCCCGGAACCCCACGGAACAGGAGGAACGCACCCGCGATGATCCAGACGGTGACCACACGGGCGACGTTACGGCCGCGACGGTGGGGTCGTACAGCCTTCCCCGCAGCGTGAGCCGAACACCGTTATTCGACACGTGGACCGAGAACAAATGAGTACTGCTGTGGAGCACTGTGTTTCATTTGCTCACACGTCACAATCAGACTGAGCGCAATGCTCGTCCCGGGCGCGACGCTCTGGGAAGGTAAGGGCAATCGCGGAGAGGGGAACCGTCATGAGTCGTCATTCCGTCGTCGGGCTGCACCTCGATGCCGCCGTCGTCACGCACGTGCTCGACCCGAGGCAGCAGGCGCGGCGAGAAGAGTTCGGGCGCAGCATCGACGCGTCGGGAATCGATTTCCTCGTTCTCGGCGGTGACCGCGTGGACGCGGGGGAATCGAGCCACACGGCGATCGATGCGACGGTGGCCGCCACCGTTCTGGCCCGACACACGAGCGCGGTGGGACTGGTGGTGGCCTGCGCCGTCGGCCGCGATCACCCGTTCAATCTCGCGCGCCGGCTCGGCTCCCTCGACCACGGGTCCCGCGGCAGGGCCGGATGGCTGGTCGAGACGCCCGATCGTCCTGCCGGAAGCTGGGCGACAGCGGACCCGGTGGACATCGCGGTCGATGCCGTGTCGGTCGTCCGGAAGCTGTGGGAGAGCTGGCCCAGCGACAGCATCGTCGACGACGCCGAGCGCGGCATCTTCGCGGACTCCGAACGGATCGTCCACATCGATCACTCGGGGATCTTCTCCGTCTCCGGCCCGCTCAACGTTCCCGAACCGCCGCAACGCAAGCCGCCCGTCTTCTGGCGCCCCGCGACCGCGGCCGAACAGGTCGCGGCGCGGCGCACCGCCGACACGGTGATCCTCCCGGACGAGGAGTCGGTGCGCCGGTACCGGGCGCACTTCGACGCGGACGCCGCCCGGGATCAGGTGGTGCTCATCGACCGACAGTGGACACATGGCAGCGCCCCGCCTGCGACTGGGGCCGACGGCGTGATCATCCGCGGGTTCACCGCGCCCGATCTGCCCGCCGTGCTCGACGCGGTTCGGCGCGAGCCGAACCTCCACGACCCGCGGCGCACCCTGCGTGACCGTCTGGGTCTGCAGGCGGCGGAGACCGTGCTGTCCGGTGGCCGCAGCGCGTTCCCGGTCAGCTGACCATTTCATCGAAGACAGGAGAATCACCATGACAGCGGTATCCGAGGCCCCCGCACCGGAGGCGGTCCGTCCGCCCGCACGCGGCTCCGCCGAACTGGCGGCCGTGATCGCCGAGATCGCCGACGACGCCGCCCGGCGGCGTGCCGGTGGCGGGACCGAAGGACCGCGCCGGGCCGTCGAGTTGATCCGCGAGCACCGGCTCGGGGCCGTCCGCGTGCCCCTCGAGCACGGCGGTGGTGGGTACACCCTGCAGAACCTCTTCGACCTGGTAATCGACCTCGCCGAGGCCGATCCCGACGTTCCGCACATCATCCGCGTCCACTACGCCTTCGTCGAGGAACTGCTGCGAGTCCCGCGCACCGAGCGGAAGGACGCATGGTTGCCGGAGGTCCTGTCGGGCAAGCTGTTCGGCGGGGCGTCCTCGGAACTGAGCACCCGCGCCGTCGGCTCCTACAGTTTCGAATCCACACTGACTCCGCAGTCCGGCGGGTACCGCCTCGACGGGGTGAAGTTCTACAGCACCGGGTCGCTGTACTCCGATTTCATCCGGGTCTCCGCCAACCTTCCGGACGGAAAGGCGCTCAGCGCCATCGTGCCCGCCGACCGCGCGGGGATCGTCCACGAGGACGACTGGGACGGAATCGGCCAGCGTCACACCGGCAGCGGGACGACGGTGTTCGAGAACGTCGCCGTCGCCGAGTCCGAGACCCTGCCGTTCCGGGGTGGCGACGAGGAGACCCGGCCGCGTCAGGCGCTTCCTCAGCTGTACCTGCACGCGATCGCGGCGGGCATCCTCCGCGCCGTCACGACCGAGGCGGCCGCGCTCGTCCGCGGCCGCAAGCGCAGCTTCGTGTTCGCTGTGGCCGAGGAACCACGGCACGACCCGCAGTTGCTCGAGGTGATCGGAACGCTGTCGGCGGCGGCCTTCGCGGCGGAGTCGGTGGTCCGCGCGGCCGCCGCAGCCCAGGATGTGGCCGCCGATGTCGCTCGCACGTCCGGCGTCGACGCCCGGCTCGAGCAGGACGCCGCGGTCCTGGCCGCCAAGGTGAAGGTGTCCATCGAGGACGTCGCGCTCCGGGCCGCGACCCGGCTGTTCGAGGTGGGCGGCGCCTCGGCCACCCGGGAGTCCGCGCACCTGGACCGGCACTGGCGGAACCTGCGAACCCTGTTCTCCCACAACCCGACGGTGTACAAGGCGCGGGTGATCGGCGACCTCGTGGTCAACGAGACACCGCTCCCCGACACCGGATTCTTCTGATTCGGAAGGCAATGCCGTGAGTAGCTCCCGACGCCAACTGGTGCTCAACGTGAACGTGCTCGACGTGGGCATCGCCCCCGGGGCGTGGACGCTCGACGAGGTGCACGCCCACTCGTTCGTCGATCTCGACCACTTCACCGCGGTCGCGCGGATCGCCGAGCGCGGCACCCTCGACGCGTTCTTCCTCGCCGACGGCCCCGGCTTCTGGGAGAACCCCCGGGTGAAGCCCACCCGGGCGCTGGAACCGTCGGTGATCCTGGCCGCCGTCGCGACGGCGACCGAGAACCTGGGGCTGATCGGGACCGCCTCCACCACGTTCAACGACCCGCGCGATCTCTCCGAACGCTTCCTCTCCCTCGACTACCTCAGCCGTGGCCGGGTGGGGTGGAACGTCGTCACTACGTATTCACCGACGGCCGCAGCCAATTTCGGCTTCGACCAGATCCCGGACCGCCACTACCGCTACCGCCGCGCCGAGGCGTTCGTCGGCGTGGTCACCGCGCTGTGGGAGAGCGCCCGCAGCGGTGTCCCGGTGTCGCACCACAGCGAGTTCTTCAACGTCGACGGCGTGCTGCGGACGCCGCCGTCGGAGCAGGGGCAGCCGCCGCTCGTGCAGGCGGGAGGGTCGCCCGCCGGGCGTGAGCTCGCTGGCCGCACCGCACACGGCGTGTTCTCCGCAGAACTGACGCTCGACTCCGCGCGCAGGCACTACAAGCACGTCAAGGACGTGGCCCGGGCGGCAGGCCGGAACCCGGACGACGTGAAGATCCTGCCCGGGCTGATCACCGTCATCGGCTCGACGGAAGCGGAGGCCGTCGCACGCCACGAACAGCTCCGCGAACACGTCCCCGCCCGGTTCGGCTGGGACCGGCTGAGTCTGACCCTCGGCGTCCCGCTCGCGGACCTCGCCCTCGACCGGCCGATCCCGCAGTCGCTGCTGGACGGGCCGCCCGACCCGGCAACGTTCTCGGGTTCCCTCGGCTTCCGCGAATCGGTGGTCGGGCTGGCCCGTGAGCGGAACCTGACCGTGGCCCAGCTTCTGCGCGAGCTGAACGGCGGCGGCGGGCACCGAGCCGTCATCGGCACCCCGGAACAGGCGGCCGACACCATCGAGGCGTGGTTCCGCGCCGAGGCGGCCGACGGATTCAACCTCATGCCCGACGCGTTCCCGTCCGGCCTCGACACCTTCGTCGACGAAGTGGTGCCCCTGCTCCGTAAGCGGGGACTGTTCCGCCACGAATACGCGGAGAAGACCCTGCGCGACCGCTTCGCGGTGCCGCTTCCCGAACACGGCGCCGCGCAGTCGGCCTGACTGCGTCCAGACGGTAAGGAGGCCTGGTGAATTCACCGCGGTCGGGGTCGCAGGCGGTCGAACGGGCGATCGCGGTCCTCGCCTGCTTCGAGGGCGGCGCCACCGACCTGACGGTCAGCGCGCTCGCCGCCCGCACTGGATTGGCCGTCAGCACCGCGTACCGCATCGTGCAGGCCCTCGTCCGCGGCGGATTGCTCGAACGCGACGAGCACACCGACTGCTACCGCGTGGGGCCGAGCCTGATCTCCCTCGCCGTGCCGTCGCTGGGGCGGCACGACGCCGAAGCGTTCGCCCCGCACCTGTATTCGCTCGCCGCGCGGGTGAAACTGACCGCCTCCCTCTCGGTCGCGAAGGACGATGTCGCGGTCACCGTGTTCTCCGCGCGCCCACCGGAACGGTTCTGCACGCATCAGCTGCCCGGTGCGCGTCAGCCGCTGCAGACCAGCGCGATGGGGATGGCGATTCTGGCGTTCGGCACGGCGTCGGCCCGGCGAGGCAGTTCGGTGCCGGCGTCCTCGGGCCTCGAGCAAGTCCGGCGGCGGGGGTACGCCGCAGCCTTCGCCGCCGAGAACCGGGACGTGCTCGCCGTCGCGGTTCCCGTTCTCGACGCCGACGGACGGCCCCGCGGCGCGCTGGGGGTCCAGGCGCTCCGCCGGCGACTCACCGACGATCTGGTGCGGGAGATCGTGCCACCGATGCGGGGCGTCGCGGTGCGGATCGGTGCGGGCGCCGGAACCGCATTTCCCGCGTTCCGGTAGGGAAAAACTCAGGGTGAACCTTTTTCGCATTGTGAAAAAAGCGTTGTAGCAACGTGGTTCGGGATTCGATGATGATCGCGACGTATCGATTCAGCCCGAAACTCAGGAGTACCCATGACCCTCACCACCGCAGCGCCCGCCGACTCGGATCGGTCCGCCGACACCGCGCTCGAGGTCCGTCCCGTCGCCGGGCACATCGGCGCCGAGATCTCCGGGCTCGACCTCCGGAACGAACTGGCCGACAACGAGGTAACGCAGATTCGCGACGCCCTGCATCGCTACAAGGTCGTGTTCTTCCGCGACCAGGAGATCGGGCACGCCGAACAGATCGCGTTCTCCCGCAAGTTCGGTGACGTGACGCCGTCGCACCCGTACGACGACGAAGCACCCGAGGGCTTCCCGCAGATCCTCGCCGTCGACAGCCGCAAATACGAGAAGCGGTTCGGGCGCAAGAAGTACAGCTACGACAACAAGTGGCACACCGACGTCACAGCGCTGATCAACCCGCCGGCAGGCACGATCCTGCGCGCGCACCTCGTCCCGGAGCAGGGTGGTGACACCCAGTGGACGAACCTCGTCGCCGCCTACGAGGGTCTGCCGGAGTCGCTGAAGCGCCTCGTCGACGGCCTCCGCGCCGAGCACCGGTTCGGCGGCAGGCACCCGCAGTGGGCCGAGGACAGCAGCTACGCCCAGAAGACGCGGGAGAACCCGCTGGTCACCGAACACCCGGTGGTCCGGGTTCACCCGGTGACGGGGGAGCGTGCCCTGTTCGTGACGCCCGGGTTCACCGCCCGGATCGTCGGAGTGTCGCCGTCCCAGAGCGACCGCCTGCTGGACCTCCTGTTCGCCGAGGTGACGAATCCCGCCTACACGGTGCGCTTCCGGTGGGCGCCGGGCAGCCTCGCGTTCTGGGACAACCGCGCCACCGCGCACCTCGCACCCACCGACCTCGACCACCTCGACGTCACCCGGGTCCTGTACCGCACCACCCTCGAGGGCGACGTTCCCGTCGGCCCCGACGGCAAGGAATCCTCGTCCATCGCCGGTGCCGCGTTCCGCGGCGAGAAGTAGGCGGCTCCGCCGCCCGTGCGTCTTTCTGGTTGCTCCAGCTACCAGAAAGGCGCACGACTCTATCCAGGAGACAAGAAATGACAGTTATCGACGACCGTCCCGGCGTCGCCACCGCACTCCGGATCGCCCCCATCGCCGGCTATATCGGCGCCGAGGTCAGCGGTGTGGATCTCGCGGATGACCTGGACGAGGCCACCGCCGCACGACTGCGGCAGGCGTTGCTCGACCACAAGGTGCTGTCCGTACGACTACAACGCCCCCGAGGGCTACCCCGAGATCCTGGAGGTGGACAGCCGCAAGTACGCCGCCCGCGGCGGGGCCCGCAAGTACAGCTACGCGAACTTCTGGCACACGGACGTGTCGGCGCTGGTGAACCCGCCGGCGATCACGTTCCTGCGGTCGGAACGTCACCACCAAGCCGATCGTGACGGAGCATCCGGTGGTCCGCGTGCATCCCGAGACCGGTGAGCGGGGGCTGTTCGTCACCCCCGGCTTCACGAGCCGCATCCTCGGTGTCTCCCCGGCGCAGAGCGACCGGATCCTCGACCTGCTGTTCGAGGAGGTCACCAACCCGGCGTATACCGTCCGAGTTCGGTGGCAGAACAACAGCATCGGGGTGTGGGACAACCGCATCACCGCGCACCTCGCACCGGCGGATCTCGATCACCTCGACGTCGTGCGGGTGCTGTACCGCACCACCGTCGAGGGTGATGTTCCCGTCGGCGTCGACGGTCAGCCGTCGCGGTCGGTGGCCGGCAGCGCATTCCACGGCGCCGACTGAGCCAGGGGGACGACATGAGGGCTGAGTCGCCGATCGGGTTGCGCCGTAACAGGTCGTTCGCCGCCGCGGTGCTGGTCGCGGCCGTGGCGCTGGTGGTCGCGGCGTGTGGTGGGTCGTCGTCGGGCGGCGGAACGACAGCGGACGGCAAGACGGTGCTGCGGTACGAAGGCAGCCCGGCCAGTGTCACCTTCCCCGAGCTCGCGGAGGATCTCGGGTACTTCGAGAAGGTGCAACTGGAATGGCTGGGGGACACGACGAGTGGTCCGCAGAGCATCCAGTCCGCGGCCACCGGGGAGACCGACTTCGGGGCGGCGTTCAACGGCGCCATCGCCAAACTCGTGGATGCCGGGGCACCGCTGACCGGGGTCGTGTCGGTCTACGGTTCGGACGGCGACACCGAGGCCGACAGCTTCAACGGCTACTACGTCCTCGACGGCAGCCCCATCTGGTCGGCCCGCGATCTGATCGGGAAGAAGGTGGGCATCAACACCCTCGGCGCCTACCACGAGTACGTCATCAAGGAATGGCTGTTCCGTGCCGGCCTGACCAACGACGAGATCAACCAGGTCGAGCTGACCGTGGTGCCGCCGAACAACACGGAACAGGCACTGCGGTCGGGGCAGATCGACGTGGGGAATCTCGGGGGGATCGTCAAGGATGCCGCACTCGGCCGGGGTGGGTTGACGCCGCTGTTCACGGATGTCGATCTCACCGGCCCGCTGGGGATCGGAGCCGTGGTGTTCCGGAACGACTTCATCTCGAAGAACGAGGACTCCGTCCGCGACTTCGTGCAGGGCGTCGCGCGCGCCGTGCGGTGGACGCAGACGGTGCCGAAGGAGGAGGTGGTCGATCGTTTCGTGAAGATCGTCGAGGGTCGTGGCCGGAACGAGTCCACGGAATTCGTTCGGCAGTGGAAGAGTGCCGGCGTGCCCGCGGCCGGGGGAGTGATCGATCCCGGGGAGTTCCAGATCTGGATCGACCAGGGGGTGCGGTTGGGGGTGCTGAAACCGGGCGGAACGACGGCGGAGGGCCTGTTCACCAACGAGTACAACCCGTACGCGAACGGCACGTATCCGCCCGGCAGCGACGCCGACGGAAACCCGGTGGTCGCCGCAGGCTGAGCGGCTCCGCCGCCCGTGCGTGGTCAGCGAGTCCCTACACTCGCCGGCCACTCACGGGCTGTGGAGTGCCCGGCGGACGGCGTCGGCGAACGCGGCGTGGTCGTGGATCAGCCAGCCGTGGCCGCCGGTGACGGTGTGGACCGGTGGATTGCGCAGCGCGTGCCGCAGCGACTCGAAACTGGCGAGCGGGATCATCCGGTCGCCGCGGCCCCAGACGAGGGACACCGGGAGGCCGCGGTCGGCGAGGACGCCGAGTTCCCGGCGCAGGTCCGCCCGCCTGGCCAGGTGCGCGGTGCGCCAGACCGCACCCGGATCCCGCACCGTGTTGGGCAGGAAACCGTTGACCAGCGATGCCGTCGTGTGGGCGATCGACCGGATCGACAGCGCCTCGCCCAGCATCGACGCGCCCCAGTCCCACAGTGGTCGCTCGCCGATGGGCCGGGTGTGCCAGCCGTCGGACGACCAGGCGCCGCCGCCGACCGAATTGACCAGAACCAGGCGCGCGACCCGCTCCGGAAGGTCGTGGGCGGCCTGGATGGCGACGCCGCCGCCGAAGGAGTGGCCGACCAGGGTGACCGGTTCGCTGATTCCCGCGTCGTCGAGGAACCGTCCGAGCCAGGCCGCGTAACCGGCGAAGGTGCGGTCCTCGGGCGCATGGTCGGGAGTGCCGCCGAAGCCGGGGAGCGTCGGCGTGACGACGCGATGCCCCTGCTGGGCGAGCATCGCCAGGCTGCGGCCGTACACCTGCGGGGTGAGTCCCCATCCGTGCAGGAAGACGACGGGCGCGCCAGCACCCACGACGGTGAGGGTCGTGGCGTCCGCACGTGCGGGTTCCCCGAAGATCTCGGGTTCAGAGTTCTGGGTCAGTGACACGCACACAGCGTGGACGACGGGGATGCCGTCGGTAACGGGCTGAATTACCCGAACGCATACCTGTTTCCGGGGTTTCGTGCCGGACCGGTCGGTTCGATATAGAATCGTTATGTACCTGTATTGCAAAAACAGGTATGTGTATGGGCCATTCGGCCGTTGCCCGCTGAGTCCGTGACCGGGATGTTATCTAACGTCTCGTCCGAACGGCACGGATGCCGCCGGACCCTCAAAAATTGAAGGACTCAGCTCAATGGCCAAGCATAGATTGCGTCGGGGCAATCGTCTGCAGTTTTCGACCGGCGGTCTTCTGATCGCCGCCGGTGTGGGAGTGGGAGCGTTCTTGCTTCCCGTCGCTCCCGCTGCAGCGGAGCCGATCACCATCCCAGGAATCGGGACGTTCGAGGTCCCGGGTGTACCGCCCGTACCTCCGGTTCCGTCCGCTCCGGCTCCGAACCCCGGGCCCCTGCCGGGACCGCTCCCGGCCCCGCCGGCGATGCCGTCCACCCATGGCAGCCAGGCTCTCGCCGCCGCCGAGTCGAAGATCGGCTCGCCGTACGTCTGGGGCGCCACCGGGCCGAACTCCTTCGACTGCTCCGGCCTCGTGCAGTGGGCGTACAAGCAGGCGGGCATCTCGGTGCCCCGTACCACCTACGACCAGTTGAACGGGGGGTCGCCCGTAGGCAAGGGCAACCTGCAGCCGGGTGATCTGGTCCTGTTCAACGGGGCGGAGCACGTCGGGCTCTACGCCGGCAACGGCACGGTCGTCCACGCGCCCACCGCCGGGCAGCCCGTGAAGCAGTCGCCGCTCGATTCGATGCCGTTCTACGCGGCGCGCCGCTACTAGGCGGCTCCGCCGCCCGTGCGCCTTTCTGGTAGTCAGAGCTACCAAAAAGGCGCACGGGGCGCGAAGCGCCCTACGAGTTCCGGATCAGATCCGACGCCCGCTCGCCGATGAGGACCGACGGTGCGTGGGTGTGCCCGCGGATGATGGCGGGCATGATCGACGCGTCCGCGACCCGCAGTTTGTCGATCCCGCGAACCCGCAGGTCGGGTGTGACGACACTCGCGTCGTCGTTGCCCATGCGGCACGTCCCGACCGGGTGGTAGAGCGTGTGCGCGTTCTCCTGCAGTGCCCGCTCGAGGATCTCGTCGATCGGGGTGCTCGGCTCCACGGCCGGGCGAATCAGATTGCCGAGCCGCGACTTCAGCGCCGGCGCCGACGCGAGGGCGTCGCACAGGCGCAGTCCCTCGAGCATCGCCCGCCGGTCGACTCCGCCGCTGTCGCTGAGATAGCGGGGATCGATGATCGGCTTGGCGAGGGGATCCGCCGACTTCAGCGAGATCTCGCCGCGACTCTCGGGTTTGACGAGGATGGTGCCGATCACCGCGGCGTGCCCGGTCGCCGGGATGAGGCCCTCGTCGAAGAACGGCGCCGGCCCGAAGATCATCTCGAGATCGGGCAGGGCCAGATCGTCCCGGCTGCGCGTGAAACCGTACGCCTCGGCCACATTCGACGTCAGCATGCCGCGTCGGCGGGTCAGGTAGTTGAGCAGTTCCGGGATCTTCTCCGCAGCGAACAGCGAGTCCGAGTCGACGCTGTAGCCGAGGAACGACACCAGGTGGTCGAGCAGGTTCTTCCCGACCTCCGGCAGGTGCTGCTGCACCGCGATGCCGTGCGCCCGCAATTGCGCCTCGTCGCCGATGCCCGACAGCATGAGGAGTTGCGGGGAGTTGATCGCCCCGCCGGCAAGGATCACTTCCTTCGCGGCGCGGACAGTGCGCCGCACCCCGTCCTTCTCGTATTCGACGCCGACGGCGGCGGAGCCCTCGAACAGCACCCGGGTGGCCTGGGCGCCGGTGAGGACGGTGAGGTTCTTCCGCTTCAGCGCCGGCCGCAGGTAGGCGTCGGCCGTGCTCCACCGAGCGCCCCGCTTCTGCGTGACCATGGTCTGTGAGAAACCCTCGGGCCGAGTGGTGTTCGCCCGTTCGACGGGGTACCCGGTCTCCTCGGCGGCTGCGAGGAACGACGCGGTGAGGGCGCGGGGGCTCCGCTGGTGCGAGACGACGATCGGTCCGCCGATGCCGCTGTCGGCGTCCGACGCGTCCTGCACGTTCTCGATCCGGCGGAAGTATTTGACCACTTCCCTGAACGACCAGGTGTCGTCGGAGAGTTCGGCCCACTCGTCGTAGTCGGCCGCGAATCCGCGCACCCACATCATCGCGTTCATCGACGACGAGCCGCCGAGCATCTTGCCGCGCGGCCAGTAGATCGTGCGCCCGCCGAGCCCGGGTTGCGGCTCCGTCAGGTAGTCCCAGTCCAGTTCGCTGCGAAACAGTTTCGAGAAGGCGGCGGGGATGTGCGCGAACTTGTCCTTGTCCTCACCGCCGGCCTCGAGGACCACGACCTCGCTGCCGGAGTCGGCGCTGAGCCGGTCGGCGAGCACCGCACCTGCCGAACCCGACCCCACGATCACGTAGTCGGCCACAGACAGTTCCTGATTCATCGTTCATCTCCACTTCGACGGGGGTGACGGGACGAGGACACGCAGCCCTCACCCGCGCAGCGCGGACGCGAAGATCGCCGGCAGCCGGGTCCATGAGGGTGCACCGGCAAATCCTGTCAGCAATCGGCCCGTCGTGGCGGCGGTTCGGTTGGTGACGAACCACGGGGGCTTGGGCGAGATGGACATCTCGCGGTTCAGGATGGACCGCGGCGACGGACGGAACGGGCCGCGGACGACGGTGCGTTCGGGTCGGTCGATGAGGAGCGCGTTGTGCACCACGCCGATGCCGCTCTGCACGTCGTTCAGGGTGTGGCCGGGGAAGGCTCCCCAGGTGGCGGTGGCGGTGAGGTAGCCGACGCCGGTCCACGCGTTGACGGCGATGGTTCCGTAGCGGAGGCTCTCGAGCAGGGAGTCGAACTCCGCGCCCATCTCGCGGATGGTCTGCGGCGCCGCGACGATGTTGATGCCGAGGGTGCCGACGAAGTCCGCGTTGACGAGGTCGGCGGCGTGGGCCGCGAACTCGGCGCCGCCGTGGGGAAGGTCGATCACGCCGAGCACCGGGGCGAAGTACTCGGTCTGCAGCAGCGGGGTGTAGGCGCCGGGCTCGAGATCGGTGACCAGGACGCGTCCGCCGTTCACGCCGAGGCGGGCCGCGGTGGGGAACGACGCGATGGCGTCGGCGACCCGGGAGTCGCTGCCGGGGTAGTACGCGGTGCGTTCCGGCGCCGTGTCGAGCGCCTCCTTCAGGGCGGCCACGAACTCGTCGCGCTGCTTCCACTCGGATGACACGACCACCGCCTGCGACGCGACGCAGTTGTAGCCGCCGTTGTGCAGTCGTTGCGTCGCAATGTGTTCGGCCTGGAACTTGATGTCGGCGCGGCTCCATTCGCCGGGCAGCACGATGGTGGGGGACACGCCGCCCAGTTCGCTGGAGATGGCCTTGCCGAGGAGGGGGTCGTTCGCGGCCTTGCGCCGCGCACCGTCCTCGCCGGTCCCGAACACGATCGCGTCGTGGGTGAGTGCGCTGCCCGTCATGTGCACGTGGTCGACGAGGTCGTGGTGCACCAGATACGTTCCGACGTCCGCGCCGCCGGTCAGCAACCGGACCGCGCCGATCGAGATGAGCGGTTCGAGGACCCGCGTCAGCACGGGCAGCAGGCGGTCGGTGACGGGGTTGAGCTTGAGGGCGACGACGCGGTTGTGCGCGATCAGTTCGTACAGGGTGTCGAGCGGGGCGATCGAGGTGATATTGCCGGCGCCCAGGACCACGCCGACGCCCTGCGTCCGCGACGGGTCCCGCTGGGCGAGGCCGGCGTCGCGCTGTGCCGTCGCACGATCGATTCCCGGCTGCAGCCACACGTCCGCGCTGAATCCGCTGAGCAGCAACTTGTCGAAGATGTTCAGGGGCAGCGCCTTGACGGTGGTGCGGCCGCCCGGCGCGGTGCCGAACGTGGCGCCGTCCAGTGGGCTGGTGCCGGCGTCGAGTTTCGCCAGGCTTGCGGACAGTGCCGCGGTGCCGGTGGCCAGCGGGTACGGTCCGGACATCCATTCCTCGCCGACCAGCGGCGACTTCGGGTCCAGGCCCTTGATCGCGACCGCGGCGTCCACCCAGTCGGCGGCATGCTGCACCGTGAGGTCGTGCACCTTGTCGAGGAGTGTCCTGCGGTCGGTGAGGGAGAGGTCGGCCCAGGTCTTCTCGCCCTCGGCGAGGTCGGTGAGGGCAGCGTCGACCTCAGGGTGCGGCGAGGTGGCCTCGGGTTCTGAAGTGCTCACGGTGGACAGCTCCGCTCGAGTCGAGTACATGGTGGACCGCGCCACAAAACTGTGGCGTAGAACACCGATTCTCGTCCCCGATCCGGGCGCCGCGCCATAGGCAGCGGCTGTCAATGTGCCCACCGGGGCTATGCCGTCGCACAAAAAGGGGATGGCGCCGATTACGTCCGGTGGATAGTCTTGCCCGATGACTGTCAGCCCGGATGTCGCGCCGTCGCCCACCGATCTTCTGGGCTCCATGCTGGAGTCGGTGGACCAGTTGTCCGAGGAACTCGTCTCGCGCATCCTGTCGGCCGAGCACGGCTACGTCGAGGCGACCCTCCTCACCCCGGAGCAGTTGTACGCGGCATGCGTCGACAACCTCACGGCGATGCTGGGCAACCTCGCGGGCAGTGCGCCGATCCGGCTGGAGGCGGCGCGTGCGGCCGGACAGTTGAAGGCCGAACAGGGGGTGCCGCTCGCGGCGCTGCTCCACGCGTTCCGGCTCGGTGGCCGTCTGATCTGGGACGAACTGATGAACCGCTCGGATGGCCGCGCCACCAACGCGCTGCTCGACATGGCCGCCCAGGTGTGGGCGCTGGTGGACGTCTACTCGGACAGTGCCGCGGAGGCTTACCGGGAGACCGCCGACCTGCGCGCCCGCGAGGACGCCGAGTCGCGGGGCCGGCTGATCCGCACCCTCTTCGGTGACCATGCCGCCAACCCGGCCGGCGCCGCCGACGCACTCCGCACGTTCCGGATTCCGGAGAACAGCACGTTCCTCGTGGTGTCCGTCGAGGCGGCGGCGTCCCCGTCCGCCGCGGACGTCGTCCAGTCGGACCTTCGCGGTGCGGGGGTCGACTCGGTGTGGGACTCGGAGGTCGACGGCCGGGTCGGGCTGCTGTGGGCCGCCACCACCGAGGTCCTCGATTCGGCGCTGGTCGTACTCGGCCGCACCGGTCACGGACGGATCGGGGTCAGCTCGGCGTTCGGACGCCCGGGTGGGACGAGCCGGGCCGTGGAGCAGGCGCGGATCGCCCGCCGCTGCGCGGGTCACGGCGGGTGCACCGTCACCCGCTACGAGTCGGTGCCGGTGTCGCTGCTGTTGGTCAGTGTTCCCGACGCCGGGAAGCTCGCGTCGAACCAGATCCTCGGACCGGTGCTGGCCCTGCCCGCGGAGGAACAGGAAAGCCTCCTCGCCACCCTCGACGCCTGGTTCTCCTGCCGCGGCTCCACGACGGCGGCGGCCACCCAGTTGCACTACCACCGCAACACCGTCCTGTACCGGCTGCGCCGAATTCACACCCTCACGGGACGCGATTTCTCCGACCCCATCGACGCCGCCGAACTGTACGTCGGACTGCGGGCACACCAGCTGCTCGGTTCGTAGAAGCCGCCGGTCTGCGGCGCGCGGACATCAGAATTGCCGGTTGGCGAGGACCGGCAGTGTCTCGCGGACCTGCGTCACCAGGGTGGTGTCGATATCGACCGTCAGTAGTCCGGGTCCGGAATCAAGTTGTCCGAGAACGACTCCCGTGGGGGAGCTGACGATGCTGTGACCGACGCCGAGCGGCGTGGTTCCCTGGACGTTCTCGCCGGACGCTGCGGGGTCAGCCTGGTCGCAGGCGGCGACGAAGGTGGTCGAGTCCAGGGCCCTTGCGCGGGCGAGGAGCGTCCACTGGTCGATCTTGCCTTGCCCGGCGCCCCAGGACGCGGCGACCACGGTCAGCACGGCGCCGCGGTCGGCGAGTGTCTGGAACAGGCCGGGGAATCGGATGTCGTAGCAGGTGGCGAAGCCGACGCCGACTCCGTCCACGGAGACCACGAGCGGGTCGGCGCCCGGTGCCACGGTGTCGGATTCGGCAAAGCCGAAGGCGTCGTAGAGGTGGATCTTGTCGTAGTGGGTGTCGACGCCGCCTCCGGTGACGAGCAGTGTGTTCCGCACCCGCCCGTCGCCGGACGGTGTGAACATCCCGGCGACGACGGTGATTCCGGCCCGGGCAGCGCACCCGCGGACGGCGTCGGCCCACGGGCCGTCGAGTGGTTGCGCGACGCTCGCGAGCGGTCCGCCGAACCGCTGCATGGTTGCCTCCGGGAACACGACGAGCCGGGCGCCCGCGTCGACGGCCGCGGACACCTGCTTCTCCATGGATTCGAGGTTGGCCGCGGGGTCCATGGAACTGGTGATCTGGGCAAGGCTGAGACGGAGCATCATATTATTTCTCCTAGCTGCGAGAACATTGGTGTATACATACTGTATGCAACAAGTGGATGGGGTCGACGGTCCGACTGCCGAGTTGTCGGGTCGGGAGAAGGCGTACCTGTATGTCCGGGACCAGGTGCTGACGTCACCGGCGGCTACGGGTTCGTTCCTCAGCGAACAGGATCTCGCGACGAAGGTCGGGGTCTCCCGTACGCCGGTCCGCGAAGCCCTGCTGATGCTGCAGGCCGAGGGCCTCGTCGAGATGGTGCCCAAGCGGGGCGCGCACGTACCCGCGATGTCCGGCCGCCAGATCACCGAGTTGATGGAGCTGCGCGGCGTTCTCGAACGACATGCCGCGAGTCGGGCACTGACCTCCGGACGAGTTCCCCTCGAATCGATGCGCGCCGCGCTCGCCGAGCAGGAAACCTTCGCGACCGGCGCGAGCGTCGACGCTGCTCGCGCGTTCATCGACTGGGACGGCCGTTTTCATCAGGTCCTCATCGATTCGGCAGGCAGTGAGCTGCTGTCCAACACCTATGCCGGACTGCGTGCGCGTCAGCTCCGAGTCGGTTTGACGGCCCTGTTCAGTGCCTCGGACCGTCAGCACAATGTGTGCGCCGAGCACCAGGCGATCATCGACGCACTCGAGGTCGGCGACGAAGGCCTGGTGCACGAGAAGATCAACAGTCATCTCGAGGTTACTCTGCAGATCCTGTTGCGCGCCTAGCGTTCTCGGCCGAGAGCAACGCGTAGTGCTCGTCTTCGGTGGGGTCGGGGTTGCGTCCGAGTGCGAGGCCGAGCAGGGTCAGCGCTCCGACGATCAGCACGTAGATCGCGATCGGCACCCAGCTGTCCGTCTTGCTCAACAGGTACGTGAAGATCAGCGGTGCCATGGCGCCGCCGAACACCCCGGCGATGGTGTAGGCGAGCGAGCTGCCGGTCGAGCGCAACGGGACCGTGAACTGTTCGGTCACGAATGCCGCCTGCGGTCCGTACATGAACGAATGGAATCCGAGTCCGACGACGACACCGAGGATGAGCAGCGGAAACGAGCTGCCGCCGATGACGACGAAGAACAGGGCGCTCCAGGCGACGCCGCCGACGGCGGCGATTGCGTAGACCAGGCGCCGGTTGATGCGATCCGAAATTGCGCCGGCGAGGGGGATCAGGCCGAGTTGGAATGCCGAGCCGATCAGGATGGCCGCGAGAACTTCCCCGCGGTCGAAGCCGAGTTTCCTGGTGCCGTAGGTGATCGCGAAGACGGTGAACAGGGCGTAGATCACGTCCGGGGCGATGCGGGACAGGATGGCGGCGATCAGCGGCCTGGCCTGCGTCTTGAACACGTCGCTGATGGGCGCCTCGGCGCGCTCGCCGGATTCCTGCAGCGCCTTGAAGACGGGGGTGTCTTCGAGCTTCAGCCGAATCCAGAGGCCGAAGCCGACCAGGAGGGCGGACATCAGGAACGCGAGACGCCATCCCCAGGATTCGAACTGGGCCTCGGTCATCGAGATCGTGAGGAGGGCGAGCACGCCGTTGGCCATCAAGTTGCCTGCGGGAGGGCCGATCTGGGCCGCTGAGGACCAGAAGCCACGTTGGCGTGGGTTGCCGTACTCGCTCGACAGCAGCACTGCACCACCCCACTCGCCGCCGACGGCCACGCCCTGTGCGAATCGGAGCACGACGAGAATGGCGGGCGCCGCGACGCCGATGCGGTCGTAGCCGGGAAGCAACCCGATGGCGAATGTGGTCACGCCGATCAGGAGCAGGGTGATGACGAGCAGTTGCTTGCGTCCGATGACGTCCCCGAGTCGTCCGAAGACGAAGCCGCCGATCGGTCTCGCCACGTAGCCGACCGCGTAGGTGGAGAACGCGAGCAGGGTTCCCGTCAGGGGATCACTGTCCGGGAAGAAGATCTGCGGGAAGATCAGTGCGGCCGCCGCCGAGTAGACCGCGAAGTCGTACCACTCCAGCGCGGTGCCGGTGAGGCTGGCGGCAAACGCTTTCGCCAGTCCCTTCTTGTCGACGGGTGCGGATCTGTCGGCATCGACGGAGGTGGACTCTCCGATCATGGCAACTCCTTGTGGGTTGAATTCTTGTCCCGCGCGGCGCGGATGTCCCGTGTTCCAGGTCACCGTCGCCGTTGTACACAACATATACTTGCTGTATACAAGACGTATGCGCAACCCCTGAGGCGCAGAAAAAACGAGAAAGTAACAATCTGCCCTGATCGTCAGACTGAATCAGGGCCCGGAATACAGGAGTTTCCTCCCATGTCGCAGCTCACGTTCACCCTGCCGGACGGCACTGTCGAAAACGTCGCGGTCACCACCCTCCTCAACGCCGGTTATGCCGGACGGAACCAGGAGGAGGTCGCATCCCATATCGCCGAGCTCGCAGAACTGGGCGTACCGGCACCGACCACGATCCCAGCGTTGTACCCCATCTCGCCCTACCTTGCCCAGCAGGCGACGACGGTGTCCGTTCAACACGGACGAACCTCGGGCGAAGCTGAGTGGGCGCTGGTCATCACGGACGACGACGTGCTGCTGACCGTCGCATGCGACCACACCGACCGCGACCTCGAGGTGCACAGCGTGGCGTGGAGCAAGAATGCGGCACCCGACGTTCTCGGGTCACGTGCGTGGCGGCTGTCCGAGATCGCCGACCGCCTCGACGACATCACCCTCTCGGCATGGGTCGGTCAGGGCGACGGCGAACCGTCCACCCTCATCCAGAGCGGAACGCTGGCCGATCTGCTCGCCCCGAAGTACTGGCTCGACGTCCTTCGCGAGCGGGGCTTGCACAAGGCGGGCACCGTCCTCGTGTCGGGGACGATCTCGATGCGGCACGGTGTGGATCAATTCGCCGACGCATGGAAGGTCGAAATGCGGGACCCGTCCACCGGGGACGCGCTGACCTGCAGTTACCGCACGGTGCGGATGCCTGCGCCGATCGGCTGATCCGCGCCGACCTTCGGGAATCGGCACGCCGGGCTCGCCCGAGGACCGACAATATGGTGACTCGAGCAGGGGGCAGTGCCATGGAGTTCGTCGTAGGGAACGATTTCGGCCCCACCGACCGCATCGTCGGCTCGATCGTCGACATGGCCGGAATCTCCCGGGCGAAGGTGCTGCCCGCCTCGAGGCTGTCCACGTTCGTCGACGCCGGTGCGGGCGCCTCCCCGAGCTGGAGTGTGTTCTGCGTCGACGACCACCTCGCGTTCACGCCGTCGTTGTCCGTGGTGGGCGACCTGCGGCTGCGGATCGAGGCCGGCGACGTGAGGAATCTGGGCGACGGCACGTACTGGGCGCCGGCGTGCCTCACCGAGCAGGACGGGACGCCGTCGCTCGCGTGCACCCGCGATGCGCTGCGGCGGGTGACGACGCGGCTGGCGGAGTCCGGGCTGAGCGCGCGGACCGGCCATGAGCTCGAGTTCACCCTGTTCGACGCGGCGACGGCCGAGGAATGGTCCGCGTACGGACTGAACGCCGTTCTCGCACACGATGAATTTTTCGAACGACTGCTCGCCGCGGCGGCGACGGCCGAGCTGCCGATCGAACAGGTCCACGCCGAGGCCGGGCTCAACCAGTTCGAGGTGTCGCTCGCCCCCGCCGATCCCGTCACGGCGGCCGACGACGCTGTGCTGGCCCGCGCACTGATCAGCCGGACCGCGCGGGCTCAGGGGCTGCGGGCGTCGTTCTCACCCATGCCCGTCGCGGGCGGTGCGGGAAACGGCGCCCACCAGCACGTGTCGTTCGCCGAGGACGACCGGCCGATCCTGTCCGGAGGTCCGGGCCCACATGGGCTGACGGTTGCCGGTGGCGCCGCGGTCGCCGGGATCCTGCGGGCGCTACCCGAGTTCACGGCGGTTCTCGCCGGGTCGGCGCTGTCGCATCTGCGGTTGCGTCCGGGGATGTGGTCGGGGGTGTCGCGCTGCTGGGGGCTCGAGAACCGCGAGGCCGCGGTCCGCCTGTGCACGGACACCGCCGGGAACCCGCACGGCGCGAACCTCGAGATCAAACCCGTCGACCCGTCCGCGAACCCGTACCTGGGCAGCGCCGCCATTCTCGGCGCCGCCCACGACGGCATCGCCGGCGCGTGTCCGCTCCCCGACGAGGTGTCGGTCGACCCGGCGGACCTCGCCGGCGCCCGCGCCGTCGACCTCCTCCCAACCCTGCCGTCCGACGTGCTGGGGGCATTCGAGTCCTCGGCGTTGGCGCGGGACCTGTTCGGTCCGCTGATCGTGGAAGCGCTGACCGCGGTCAAGCGCTACGAGCACACCGAATACCGGGACAAACCGGTCGACGAGGTCGCGCGACGCTTCCGGTACGCGTGGACGTCCTAGCTCGAGCGCTACAGCGCCTTGAGTTCCTCGGTGACCTCGGCGACCGACTTCTTGGCATCACCGAAGAGCATCGAGGTGCCCTCGGCGAAGAACAGCGGGTTCTCGATACCGGCGAAACCGGAGTTCATCGAACGCTTGAGCACGACGACGGACTTCGACTGGTCGACGTTGAGGATCGGCATCCCGTGAATCGGTGAACTCGGATCGTTGCGCGCCGCCGGGTTGGTGACGTCGTTCGCGCCGATCACGAGGGTGACATCGGTGCGAGCGAATTCGTCGTTGATGTCGTCCATTTCCTTCATCGCGTCGTAGGAGACATCCGCCTCGGCAAGAAGAACGTTCATGTGACCGGGCATCCGGCCGGCGACGGGGTGAATGGCGTATTTGACCTCGACGCCCCTCGTCTCGAGCAACTTCGCCATGTCCTTGACGGCGTGCTGGGCCTGCGCGACGGCCAATCCGTATCCGGGTACGACGATGACCTGGTTGGCGTAGGCCATCTGGATTGCGGCGTCAGCGGCCGACGTCGCCTTGGCCGTGCGCACGACGCCGTCCGATGCTGCTACGTCACCGCCGCCGCCACCGAATCCACCGGCGACGATGGCCGGGATGGACCGGTTCATGGCCTTGGCCATGAGGTTGGTCAGGATGGTGCCCGAAGCGCCGACGATCATGCCCGCGACGATCATCGCCTGGTTGTTCAGCGCCAGGCCTGCGGCAGCGGCCGACAACCCGGTCAGAGCATTGAGCAGTGAGATGACGACGGGCATGTCGGCGCCGCCGATGGGCAGGACGACCATCAGGCCGAGGACGCCCGACAGCACCAGAACCCCCACGATCCACAGCGAGCCGGTCGGACCTTCCGGCGAGATCGCCCTGATGCCGATGACCACCGAGAACGCGACCGCGGAGATGAGCAGCAGAGCATTGAGCGGCTGCTGGAGCTTACCGATTCCGATCGGACGACCGGGCAGGGTCTCCTGCAACTTCAGGAACGCGATCACACTGCCCCAGAACGAGATCGAGCCGATCACCGCGGCGAAGAGCGAGGCGACGACGATGTGGACCGTCGGCGATTCGCCGTGCTGGAATGCGGTGAACCCGTCCGAGTCAAGGAACTCCGCGTACGCGATCAACGCGACCGTGCCGCCGCCGACACCGTTGAACAGCGCGACCAACTGCGGCATTGCCGTCATCTTCGTGCGCAGCGCCGGCGGAACACCCAACGCGACACCGATCACGAGGCCGGAGGCGATCAGGATCCAGTTCCCCATCTGCGCGCCGCGAATGGAGATCAGCGTCGCGACGACGGCGACAATCATGCCGACGGCGGCGATCTGGTTTCCGCGCACCGCGGTCTTCGGGCCCGTCAGACCCATGAGACCGTAGATGAACATCGCGAACGCGACGATGTACAAACCATTGACCAGGTATTCCATTACCGGTCACCATCCTTCGACACAGACGCGGCGGCCGGCTTGGCCTTGAACATCGCCAACATGCGGTCGGTGACCACGAAGCCACCGACCACGTTCACGGTTCCGAAGACAAGCGCGACGAACAAGATGATCTGCAACCCGAGCGACGGCGCGTGCACCTTGCCCAGGACCACCAACGCACCCAGCACGACGATGCCGTGGATGGCATTCGTACCCGACATCAACGGAGTGTGCAGGGTGTTCGGAACCTTGGAGATCACAGCGAAACCGACGAACCCGGACAGCACCAGGATCGCGATGTTCGCCAGAAGCGATGTGTACATCAGGCGCCCTTCGCTTCACGGGTGACGCACGCGCCGGCCAGAACCTCGTCGGAGAAATCGGGCGCGAGAGCACCGTCTACGAGCATCAATTCGATCAGCGCGGAAATGTTCTTCGCGTACAACTCCGACCCGTGCTCAGGCATCGACGCCGGCAAGTTCAACGGCGAGCAGATCGTCACGCCGTGCTTGACGACGGTCTGGCCCGGCTCGGTGAGCTCGCAGTTGCCACCGGTTTCACCCGCGAGATCGACGACGACACTGCCTGGCTTCATTTCTTCGACAGCGGACGCGGTCACCAGACGGGGGGCGGGACGACCCGGCACCAACGCCGTGGTGATCACGACGTCGAAGCCTTTGATCGCATCCTCGAGAGCAAGTTGCTGCTTCGCGCGCTCGTCGTTGGTCAGCTCGCGGGCGTACCCACCCTCGCCGGCCGCGTCGATTCCGAGGTCGAGCCACTGCGCGCCCACCGATCGCACCTGGTCCGCGACCTCGGGGCGCACGTCGTATCCGGTTGCGCGGCCACCGAGACGCTTCGCCGTCGCCAACGCCTGCAGGCCTGCGACACCGACACCGAGCACCAGCACCGTCGCAGGCTTCACCGTGCCCGTGCCCGCGGCCGTGGTGAGCATCGGAAAGAACCTGGTCGACTCCGACGCCGCCAACAAAACAGCCTTGTATCCGGTCACGTTCGCCTGCGACGACAGCGCATCCATCACCTGGGCGCGCGAAATACGTGGAATCGCCTCCATGGCGTATCCCTCGATTCCGGCAGCCTCGAGCTCGGCAATCCGATTGTCCGCACTGCGCGGATTCAAGAAGCCGATCAGCCTCGTCCCCGCGCTGATCCGGCTGATCTCCTCCGTCGACGGAGGGGCCACCTTCACCACCACGTCGGCAGTCCACGGATCGCCGATCTTCGCCCCGGCCGCGGTGTACAGGTCGTCGGGAATCAGCGCCCCCAGACCGGCCCCGGACTCGACTACCACATCGACGCCCTTGCCGATCAGAGCGGACACAATTTTCGGCACCAGAGCCACCCGGCGCTCACCGTCAATCGATTCTCGAGGAACACCGACCAGACACCTCCGACTACTGCCGCTCGAAACTTGACTCGAGTTCACATCTACACCTCGAAATATCTGGAAGACGGGCTGGGAAAACCGGGTGAGCGGTTGTGCTGCTGTCGAGTTCACCCGCGCCGAGCGAACCCGAGCGGGTCTCGGGATGTCGCGCCGCCCTCGACCGGGATCAGGCTGCCGGTGATGTAGCCGGCCGCCGGTGACAGCAGGAATCCGATGGTGCCTGCCACCTCGTACGCCTGCCCCAAGCGCTCGAGCAGAGCCTGCTTGAAGATCGATTCTGCTGCGGTCCCGCCGATCCGGTCGAGCGTCTCGACCATGCGGGCGGTTAGGAAGAACCCCGGGGTGACGCCGTTGACTCGCACGCCGGCCGGACCGTATGCGGCCGCGAGTTGCTTGATCCACGTGTTCAGCGCCGCTTTTGCGGGACCGTAACCGGGAGCGGACGGGCTGGCGTACTGGGACCACGAGCTGGAGACGAAGACGATGGAACCACCGCCGCTACGGGCAATCAGCGGACACAGCGCTTGCCCGAGAAGGAACGCGTGCCGGGTATTGACACGGAAGTCGTCCTCCCAGTCCGCCAAGGTGAACTCCGTCAACGGCTTCGGTGTCGTCCTGCCGACGACGTCGACAAACCCGTGAATCTCCCCGACCTCGTCTTCGATGAATTTCACGAGTTCCGCGACGCCGGACTCGGACGTCACGTCGACGCAGAGCGAAGGGCAGTTCAGGGTTCGGCTGATCGACTCCGCGCCCGCGGGGTCGACGTCGACGCAGACCAATTCGGCGCCCATGGAAGCCAACATGCGGCTTGTGTGTTCCCCGATGCCGCTGCCTGCCCCGAGTACGACGATCCGTTGTCCGTCCAACCGGAGAAGTCGGCCGTACTCGACATCGGCCGCGGCGACAGGCACATTGGATCTCAGTGCATGGTGCATTTGTCAGTTCCTTTACGGATCAGTTCGGGGGAGCGGAGGCAACGGTGCGCGGACTGTCGGATTCATCGAGGACGGCGCGTGAAAAGTTGAGCTGGATGCCGTTGCAACACAGAATCTCTCATGGGGTGACAATCGCACCTCGGGGGTATGCGAGCAACCGAAAATGTCTATCGGGGTGATAGTTCCCGGGTATGTCGATCGACCTTGACACCTCGGTGCGCTGCTGGTCCACTGATGGCCAGCCGATTTGGGTGAGTGAACGTCCTGTGATATCGCGTGCGGGAACTTTTCTGGCTTGCACGATTCGGGATCGGCTGTCCACTTTCAGGCGAAACGATCGTTTTTGCCTGCCCTGATGTTGTGAGCTTAGGGAGAGCGATGAGCAAGGATCTCAACCGCGTCGAATCCGCCGGGCGAATTCGCGGCGCGGCGCCCGGGTCTGCAATCAGCCGGCGCAATGTGTTCAAGTTCGCCGGCGCTGGAGCGCTGGCCGTCGGTGTCGGTTCCCTCCTCGCCGCATGCGGGGGAGGCGGCGGAGCAGCCGGCACGCAGGGACCGAAAGCCGCTGGTGCGCTCGCCAGGCCGACTCCGTTCGTCGTGGGATCGTCCTCCGGTGACAACTTCCTGATCGATGCGATCAATGTCGCCCAAAACCAGTTCTCCCTCTTCAACCTGGAAGTTCCGAAGCTCATCTACCCCCAGAGCGGCGTACAAGGTTTGCAGATGGTCAGTGCGGGCGCGATCGATGGCGCTGCGATGGACACGATGGGCGCGATGCTCGCCTTCGCCAAGAGCCAGACCGGCAAACGGCCGGTGATCGTCGGCATGCGCATGCCCGTCAACACCTACAACCTGATCGTGGGACCTGGTGACTGGCCCGGTGAGAACGCCACTTTCGCCGAAAAGATGGCCTCCCTGAAGGGGAAGACGATCGGTGTCACCGCGATCGGTGCAGGTACCGACAACATGTTGAATCTGGCGCTCGAGGCGGCAGGGATGAAGCGCGATGACATCACGGTCCTCGGGGTGGGGCAGCTGTCGGCCGCAATCGCCCAGATGAAGAACGACCGGCTCGACGCCTATGTGGGATTCACGTACGGCGCGGGTCTGTCCGTTGCCACGCAAGCCGGCGGCCGGATGCTGATCGATTTCAGTGCCGCCGGTACACCGCAGCTGCTGAGTGATCTGCAGGTGTGTCCCCTGGTCATGCGTGAAGACAAGGTCGACGCGAGTCAGGACACTGCCGACGCGTGGCTTGCTGCCCAATGGGAGGCCAATACGTGGATCACCGACAATCGTGCTGCTGCGGCACAACTTCTCAACGAGGGAACCTTCAACAACGAGGCACCGGACGACGCGGCCAAGACAATCGATTTCATGGTCGATCGTGTCTTCCCGAAGGTCAGCCCGAGTTGGAAGGTCACTCGTAGCGGGATCGAGCATGCTGCCGAGGTCATGGATCGGCTGGGCATGCTCGAGAAGGGCACGGTGCACTACGAAGACATCGTCCCGCCATTCGCGCGCGTCTGATACAGATAGCAGAGGGATTCCCACATGATCAGTCAGATAGCAAATAAGAGTGACGCCTTCGACTTGACGAACAAGCTCGCGGTCGTGACCGGGGCAGGACGAGGGATCGGCCGTGCGTGCGCGCTCCACCTCGCCGGCGCGGGTGCCAACGTCGTCCTGGCTTCTCGAACCGGAACGGAGCTGGACGCTGTCGCAAGTGAGGTGGAGGCGCTCGGCGCGAAGGCGCTGGTCGCACCGTGCGATGTCTCCGACTTCGACGCGTGCGATGCCGTGGTCCGTCAAGCAGTCGATGTGTTCGGTGACGTCGATGTTCTCGTCAACAGTGCCGGTGCGGGGGCTCCCTGCGCGGTGATCGACGCCGATCCCGCCGACTGGGCCCGTGTGGTCACACTGAACTTGACAGGCACGTTCAATATTGCGCGAGCTGTTCTCCCCTTCATGATCGAGGCGGGCGGTGGCCGGATCATCCTGATCGGGTCGGGTCACGGACATTCGACGACGGCCGGATTCTCGGCCTATGGTGCGTCCAAGGCGGGGGTCAGTCATCTCACGAAGACCTTGGCCGAAGAAGTCTGGGAGCACGGTATCGACGTGAACGAAGTGATTCCCGGGCCCGTAGCCACCCAGCTCACTCGCGGTCTTGTCGCAGTGGGTGAAGCCCCTGAAGGTTTGCCGAGTGAGCGTGTGAAGTTGCCGCACGAAGTCGCAGAACTGGTCGGGTGGCTGGCCCGACAGCGCATCGGCGGTCCCACCGGACAGGTCTTCAGCCTGGCGCGGAGAGCGTTGTAGCTCGTCGTGACCTGGCCGGAAAACCAGAGCCCTTGCCCCTGTTGGGGGCAAGGCTCTGTGGTCGGTCAGAGGTCGATGGCGAGACGCGTACTCATTGCACGCGAGACGCAGATCATCATCGTCTTGCCGGCCTCGCGTTCATGCTGGCTGAGAACGGAATCCCGATGGTCCGGGACGCCGTCCAGAACCGCGACCTCACATGATGCACACGTACCTTCCATGCACGACGAGAGGACCGGAACACCCGATTGTTCGACGGCGTCGAGAATGCTCTGACCGGGATTCACGGTGATGGTCCTCCCACTCTGCACCAGTTCTACTTCGAACGCAGTCTCGGCTGCGTGCTCGTCGATGGCCCGCGGGGAGAAGCGTTCCATACACAGAGAATCCGAAGGCCAGGTCGACCCGCATCGGTCCTCGACCGCGGCGAGAAGCGGTTCGGGTCCGCAACAGTAGACCAAGGTCTCGGGATCGAGATCTGCCAGTGCTGAACCGAGATCGATGAACCCGACCTCATCCTGCGGGTAGAGATGGACGCCGGCGTGGTCGAATTCCAACAGTTGATCGACGAAGGCCATCGACTGGCGTGAGCGGCCACCGTAGTGAATCGCCCATCGGTCGCCCGATTTCGCCGCAGCGGAAATCATCGGCAGCATCGGTGTGATACCGATCCCGCCCGCAATGAAGAGGTAGTTACGTGACGGCCGGAGTGGGAACAGGTTGCGTGGTCCCCGTGCCGTCACGAGTGACTTCTCCTGCAGTTCATCGTGAATTCGCTGCGATCCGCCCCGGCCCGAGACGTCCCGGAGCACCGCGATTTTCCAACAACCACGGTCGGCGGGATCTCCGCACAGCGAATACTGGCGAACCATGGATTCCGACAGGATCAACTCGATGTGCGAACCGGGGTCCCACGCTGGAAGATCCGAGCCGTCTTCGTTTCGTAACTCGAGTTGGATGACTTCCTCGGTGAGGACTGTCCGTCGTTCGACCACGAGTCTCACCTCGGTTTCGTTGAACGAATTGCGCACTGTGAAACCTGCTTTCCGCGAATCGACCGGGCACCGTGATCAATCCGTGTGCACCCCAATGGCTCCAGAGGGGCAGATGCGTTCCGATTCGATCACCCCCTCGTGCTCGCCGGGGAGGACATTCTCCCGATGAACGAATACCAAACCGTCGTCGTCGTTCTGATCGAAGATGCCCGGCTCACGCCCGACGCAGAGTCCCGCCGCAATACACTTCGTGTTGTCTACCGACACCCGAATCACAACCGCTCCTTGCCATCGAACTTCCTCACGGGCTTCACCCGGCAGGTGAAGCCCGCATCATGAGTTGTCTGTTTGGTTCGCTCGTTACCAGGTCACCGGGAATTCGTGGACCCCGTAGAACGCTGAATCGTCCTTGAATCTGAGCTGTTCGATCGGCTGAGCCGACCGGAGACCGGGAATGACGTCGAACACGGCCTCGAGCACAACTTCCAGTTCCATGCGCGCGAGTGCCTGTCCGAGGCACTGATGAACCCCGTACCCGAAGGCCATGTGCTGGCGGGCTTCCGGCCGACCGACATCGAGTACTTCAGGATTGGGGAAGATGGACTCGTCCCAGTTCGCCGCGGACACCGCCGCAATGAAGCCGTCGCCCGCGGGAATTGTTCGACCGCCGACCTCGATGTCTTCGAGCGCCAGGCGCATCGCATTGCTGTGCGTGACCGACGTGATGCGGAGAAGTTCCTCGATGGCGTTGGTGACGGTGACCTCTCCGGAGGTGATTCGCGCCAGCTGGTCCGGATTCTCGAGGAGTGCCATCGTTCCCAGGGTGATCACGTTGGCGGTGGTTTCATGGCCGCCGAGAAGGAGGAGATTCGCGTCCATCAGCGCATCTTCGCGGGTCAGATCACCGTTGGTCACATGGTCCGCCAAGAAGGTCATGACGTCGTCGCGGGGGTCGACCGTGCGCGCGTCGAGCAGTCCGCCGAGGTAGTCGAGCAGTTGGTCGGTCGCCGCCGTGATTTCGGTGGGGGTTGCGGTGCGTGAGATCCGTACCGCACTCTTCTCCTGGAAGAATTCGTGATCCTGGTAGGGGACGCCAAGTAGTTTCGCATGCGACTGTCGACGGCACGACCAGGGAGAACTCGGCGAAGAAGTCGACTGGCGGAGTCTTGGTGACCAGGTTCTCCAGGAGTTCCCGTACCAACTTCGTCACCGTCGGCCGCAGCGCCTCGATCCGATGAACGGTGAAGAAGGGGATCAGGAGTCGGCGCCGTCGGCTGTGCTCCGGTCCGTCCATCCGTTGCAGGGATTCGTCCTGCAATTTGGCTGCCTGATCGGACGCGGACAGGAAGGGAAAGTTGGGTCTTCTCGTCTGCGAACTGATCGAGGACGATCGTAGGATCGAACGGATGTCGTCGTAGCGCGTCAATAACCAGGCGGAACGGCCATCCCAAAGGCTCACCGGCGCAACCGGTTGGGTATCTCGCAGTTCGCGGTACTCGGCCGGCGCGGAGAACGGGCAAGTCCTGCGCATCGGAAAGTCGGGAGTAGGAACAGGTGACGCCATGGGTTACCTCCACAGATCAGGGGTTTGTGACGACGGTCTCACTGATCCTGGTGTCGGCGCCTGGCAGCGTCAAGGAACTTCTCCGGCCCAGCGGCTATCGCCGCGATAGCCGTTTCTTGCTTGCGCGGCGGCGGTGGGAACCGCTGCCGCCCAAATGATCCTGTTCGATAAGGTCCCGCGTAGCCCTTTCGGTCCGCGTGGACGTCGTGGTCAGTTGCGGATCATGGCCAGCGCCGTGCGCAGCCCGCGCCGCTTACCGGTCGCAGGGTCGACCCCGAACACTTCCTTCATCCCACCCCGGATGCGGAAGCGCAGTTCCGACGCCGTCTCCGGTGCGTCGTCGGCGGACGCCGACAGGAAGCGGTTGGGCAGGGCGAGCTTGAAGATGGTGCGCAGGGTGAGTCCGTACTGGTGGGGGAGGGAACCCGTCGTGTACGGGAGGTCGTACTTGTCGCACAGTGCCCGCATCTTCACGCCGATCTCGGCGTAGCGGTTGCTGGGGAGATCGGGGAACGCGTGGTGCTCGATCTGGTAGCAGAGGTTGCCGCTCATGAACGCGAGCACCGGGCCTGCGTGGAAGTTCGCCGAGCCCAGCATCTGGCGCAGATACCACTCGGCCTTGGTCTCCTGGTCGAACTCCTCCTTGGTGAACTTTTCGGCACCGTCCGGGAAGTGGCCGCAGAAAATGACACCGTAGGCCCACAGATTCCGGATCACGTTGGCGGTGATGTTCGCCGTCAGCGTGCTCTTCCATGCCGGGCCGGTCAGCGCGGGGAACACCACGTAGTCCTTGCCGACCTGCCGCGCGATCTTCCGTCCCACCTCCTTCGCGTTGCGGAGGGTTTCGGCGCGGTCGTAGTCGCCGCGCCGGATACTCTCCACGTCCAGGTGGTGCAGCGCGACACCCCACTCGAACAGCAACGCGAGCAGCACGTTGTAGAACGGCTGCGCCAGGTACACCGGCGACCACTTCTGGTCGCGGGTCATCCGCAGAATCCCGTAGCCGACGTCGCTGTCGAGTCCCACGATGTTGGTGAACTTGTGGTGCACGTAGTTGTGCGAGTGCTTCCACCCCGAGGACGGGCACGTGTTGTCCCACTCCCAGTTCGACGAGTGGATCTCGGGATCGTTCATCCAATCCCACTGGCCGTGAATGACATTGTGGCCGAGTTCCATGTTCTCGATGATCTTCGCCGCACCCATCAGGGCGGTACCCAGGAGCCACGCCGGTCTCTTCCGGCTGCCGAACAGGACGACCCTGCCCGCAATCGCCAGCCCCCGCTGCAGCTTGATCGCCCGGTCGATGTACCGCGCGTCGCGGGCGCCGCGGGACTCCTCGATGTCGGCCCGGATCGCATCGAGTTCCGCGCCCAGCGCCTCCACGTCCGCCTCGGTGAGGTGGCTGTACTCCTTGATATCGGTGATGGCCATCTCGTCTCGATACCCGGTTCGTGCCATTCCCAATCCGCGTGTCCGCCCAACCGATGCACAACCGTGTTGTGGTCATCCGTCCGTGTCGAGGTGTCCGCTATTCTCTCCACGGTCGCCGAGCGTCTCGGTGGCCCGGGTCCAGGGGTGGGCCTCGATGCAGAAACAGGGGGAAAGTCGATGTCAGAGGGCGATATGACGTGGCCGGACAGTGTCATCGGTTCACTGGACGAGACCGGTGTTCCGCGACCTCCGCTGGCGAGCGTTCCAGGATTGCCGCCGGTGCTCGGCGGACCGGACGTCACGGTTGTCAAGGGCGACCCCGACATGCTTCGTGCGATGTCCGGTTCGCTCGGCGCCATCGCCCGTGAGGTCGAGGCGCTGGGCGGCCGGCGCAGCTTCGACGACGCGGGCCGCGCCGTCGAGGGGTCAGACACGGCCGCTGCGTGCCGGGACGCCGGCGGCATCCTCGCGTCCGCGCTCGGAGTCGCAGCCAGTCGCATCGACGAGATGGCGTTCATCGCGGGCGACGGGGCCGAGAACTACGACGTCGTCGACACGACGTTCGCTTCGCAGCTGTCGGCGATGGGAGAGCTGTGATTCCGCGTAGGTCGCAACTGCACGTCTGGAACCCACGGGACCTGACGTTGGCGGGCGAGGAGATCGGTCGGACCGCCGAAGACACGCGAATCCGGGCCGAGGACGTCTATCGGGTCGTTGCGGATCTGGGCCTCCACGACGACTGGCGCGGTCCGTCGCAGACGGCCGCCGAGCAGCGGGCGAACACCGAGCGGACGGAAATCCGTCGGCTCGCAGACGATCTGGAGGATCTGTCGACCGCGCTCGTGGGCGGGGCCGACCGCCTAGGTCATGCGCGGGACTACGTCGCCACCGTCATCGACAAGGCGGCGACCGACGGATTCACTGTCTCCGACGAATGGCAGATCGTCAGTCAGCCGAGGACGATGAGTGAGACCGAAGCTGCCGAGCAGGACGACCTGATGGAATATTGGCGCAGTCAACTCGATGGTGCGCTGACGGAACTCGACAATGCCGATCGGGACATGGCGACGGCGATCCGGGACGCCCTCGGGGCGGTCGCGGCGAGCGCCCCCGCGTCGGCGGGCCTGTCGGGGCACGAGGGCACCGCGCTGGGCGAGCAGGTCGCGCGAGGCGGTGCCGACATTCCGCAGGACGTCCGTGACCGCGTTGCCCGGGAGGTCGCGGCCGCGGGGCTGACCCCCGAGCAAGTGAAGACGCTGGCCGACGGCGGCAAGGTCACCGACGTTCCGCAGGGAACGATGGACTTCCTCCAGCAGTTTTACACGGCGGCCGGCAAGGACGGCTTCCTCGCATTGTCCGAGCAGTACAGCGAGAACGGACGCACGGAGGCCGCGAGTGCGCTGTCCAACGGCCTCGCCGTCGTGTCGAACTACAACGTCGGCAGTGCGGCCGGTGACGTCGGCGGACAGAGTCATATCCCGGAAAGTCTTCGTGGGCTGTTCGAGGGGCCGGTGACGTCGACCGGCAACCTCTCGAAGGGTGCGAACGACTCCCCGCAGCAGTCGATGGTCGTTAACAACGGCCACGACCTGGCGCGATTCACCAAGGCGTTCGGACTCGCAGACCCTGCTGTCCAGCAGGGCAGTGAGCTGAGCGAGAATCTCCTGTCCCGTGCCGGCGAGATCGCGTCGGCCACCAACGACAAGAGTCTGCTGATCGGAGACTCCTTCGACCACAACGTTCTGCGCCGCGACGGCGTCGACGCACTCCTGCAGGACATGGTCGGGGTCGGTGGCCGCGACCATGCCGCCGTCCACAACATCCTGTCCGGCGAAGGCATGCCGACCGGTTTCAACCGCGACGACGTCGTCATGCCTCTGCTCCAGCGCGATTGGGCCGAGGGCGGCGAACAGAACGTCGCCGGGATGTTCGACTGGATCGCCGACGACGCCAGACCCTCGGACCCGTCGGACCCCGGAGAGCTCTACCGGTCGCAACAAGCAGGCGAATCGGCCTTCGGGCTGGCACAGATCCTCGCGGCCAAAGACGCCGAACTGCTCGACATCCCCGGAATGAAAGGCCAGGCCATCGGCGAGGTGAACCCCGAAATCACCCAGGCTCTGGGCACATCACTCGCACCCTACATCGGCAATATGGTGGGGGTGCCCGGAGACTTCGCAGGCACATCCGGCTTCGCCAGCCCGACCGGCGGAGAGTTCGGGCTCGAAAATGCGCCCCGCCTGTTTTCGGTGATCGACTCCAACGCCGACGCGGCGGGCTACTTCAACGCACAGGCCTTGGGCGTGTCGGCGCAACTCGAACAGGCATGGGCTGTCGACGGCCAGACACATCAGAATCCCCACTACGAGTACGGGGCATGGGCGGGCAATCTTCAGGGCGTGGTGGACAAGGGATTCGATCTCGAGTTCGCCGACCGCTTGGGTGACGAAACCTCCCAGAACGCTGCCGGTTTCGAGAGTAAGGGCGTTGCCTACGACACCATCAGAACAGTGATCAGCAAGGGCGTCGAATTCATTCCCGTCGCTGGCCCTCTGATTTCGAGTGGAATCGATCTCGCCGACCCGACATTTAAGAGCGCGGTCATGGGATCCATACCGGACAGCACACTTCAGACGAACACTGACTTCGCCGACAACGCACTGCTGGCAAACCAGTACTACCAGATTGCATTGGGTTTGCAGGCGGCGAACGGTGGGGCCCTGGAACCGTACGAGGGGCTCGATCTGTTTCGCGATGGCGAAAATGGCCCACTGCTTTCATACGACGAGATCGGCTCTGAAAATCCTTACCAGAGACTCCCTCTGCTTCAGTCGGGACTAGTTGGATACATGACGGACTCTGGCATCACGGGACTTGGCAACTTCATCGACGCATTGAACGCGGGCCGTGATCAGGTGAAGGACATGAGGTACGGGCAGTGAGGCGGCTGGGCATCCATACGATCGCTGCAATTCTCTTGTTGTCGGCGTGCGGATCTGAGCCGACACAAGAACCAGGCCGGTCGGCGGCAGCTGACTCTGCACCGTATTCCATTCCCGACAACATCAACTACAACTACCGTTGGTCGGCGGATCCCGGCATCGACTTGCTCACTCCTGCAACGGCAGTTGTCAGAGCGTACGTGGAGTCGTACTACCTCACGGTCAGGGCCCTTACCTCGGAGGCCGGGTATCCGGGGTTCTCGAAAGCTGTGGACGAGAATCTCCGGACGGACTACGGCAACTCCAACGACCTGGCGAAGCGAAACTTTGTCGGCACGCAGTTTCAACATCTGCTCTGGATGACACCGACCGAAGACGGCTGGTTTGCGACTGTGTGTACAGGCGACTATTCGGTAATGCGCGAGGGTGACGACGGAAGATTCTTCAACGTCGGGACGACAAATATTGTGGCGGAAACGGTGGAGATTTCGATGAAGGACTCGAGCACTGGCATCCGACCGTCAGAAGGTCCTGAACGTGCTCCGATCGCCGATGTATTCGGTGAGGCGAGAGTCATCGACCACGTACAGAGCGCACGAAATCAAGATGCGTTCCGCGAATGCCGGAATCGGATGCCGGACGAGCCGTCGAATCGGCCCACGAAGTGGGACCTCCCACACGACGCCCCGTACCCGACGCTTGCTCCGTATCCGGGCTGGCCGCGGTACGACGAGAACTGATGCGCTTTTCAGCGGCCGGCGGAAGGGTGCTGTCGCCGCAGCCGTCGCGCGGTCATATCCTCGACGGAGTCTCCGTGTTCGTGGAGGCGCGAGCGAATGATCGGACGGTTTGTGGTGGACAGCAAGTGTGACGTCGTTTATGCGGACGACCTCGGGGTCGGCGAGAAGTTCGAGCTGGGCTCGTACACGGTGACCGAGGAGGAGGTGCTCGAGTTCGCGGGGCAGTGGGATCCGCAGTCGTTCCACACCGACCGTGAATCCGCAGATGAGGGCTATTTCGGTGGGCTGATCGCGAGTGGTGTGCACACGATCGCGGTGTGCCAGCGGCTGTCGGCGACCACTCTTTACGCACGCTGGAGCGTCATCGCCGGGAGCCGGATGCGTGACGTCAACTTCCTGCGGCCGGTGCGGCCGGGGGACGTGCTGACCGGGAACCTGGTGATCGAGGACGTGAAGCGGGACGATCGTGGACGGGCGTTGGTGACCGTCGCGGCGGAGATTCTCAACGGGTCGGGCAAGCAGGTGCTGACGTCGGTGACCGAGATGTACGTGCGCTGCCGCCCCGAAACCGACTGATCGTCGAATTTTCTGGACGAAACACCCTCGTCGAGGATTGTTCTCCGGGTTTCTGGGTATCGAACCCTGGGAGGCCATGAAACCAACGGAGGCAATCATGAGAATGGGTAGGAGGATGGCCGCGGTTGCAGTGTTCGCGGCTTCGATCGGATTGGGAGCGTCCGGCGTCGCCTGGGGCGGCAGTCTCGACTCGGCGGTGCCGGTACGCAGGCCGGATGTTATTCAGCCGATGCCGCCCGGGTTCCCGCAGAACGGTCCGGTCGGATGCGACGACTGGGCGGAACCGTACGAGAACAACGTCCCGGCGTGGGGCACCGATCCGTACAACCAGTTCGACAACTGGTGCGACGGCCCCGACGACGGTCTTTCTGCGCAGCAGCCGCCGGTCAATGACGACCAAGGCCGGACGGTCAATCCCTGATTCGGCGGTGATCGTTCACACGAGGCAGTGAGCCGTCGTGTAGCTCGGTCGTGAAATTCTGGCTACAGCCGTACCGGTGCGCGCGTGCGGCGGCCCCGAGGACGGACCGCCGCGTCCGGTCACGTACAGCGGTGACAAGAGCGGGGGCGGCTCGCCGAACGAGCCGTAACCGATCGACCCGAATCAGCGCGCCCGGGAATCTCCGTTCCGGGCGCGCTGATTCAGCTGCCGGAGGGTGGCTCGTGCAGACCGAAGGCGGACCCCTGGTCGTCGTGGCACAGCTTGAATCGCCCGAATTTCGCCGCCGACTCCGGATCCTCGCCGAGATCCACCGCGTCGATGGTGCCGCCGAGTGCCAGCACGTGCTCGACCGCGGCGTCGAGGTCCGGCACCCGGAAGAAGACGTAGGGGCCGGCGCCCTCGTCGCCGCCGTGGATCCCGCCCGGCACGTTCGGGGTGGTGATCGAATAGCCCGATCCGCCGGGTCCGGATTCGAATTCCCAGCCGAACAACGCCGAGTAGAACTTTCGGCCCTGCTCCGTGTTGGCCACACCCAGTTCGAAGAACGACAGTTCGCCCGACATGAGCACTCCTCCGTCGACAGTGTTTACGTGACGCTACGCCGACCTGCCGACACGTAGAAGCCTTGCGCGTTAGATCGATAGTGCTCTAACCTTGGAGCGAATTCGATTCAAGGGGGATTTGTGGAGTTGACCGAACGTCAGACCGACCGGGCCGCAGGCGTATTGATCGCCACCGCTGCGGGTGACGCCCTCGGCGCGGGATACGAGTTCACCGTCCCGGCTGCCGATGCGGTGATCGACATGGTCGGGGGCGGCATGTTCGACTGGGCGCCGGGGGAGTGGACCGACGACACGTCGATGGCCGTCGCCATCGCGGAGGTGGCAGCGTCCGGAATGGACATCGGCCGGGGTGACGGACTGGATGCCGTTGCTGCACAGTTCGTTCGGTGGATCGATTCCAACCCGCCCGACGTCGGCAATCAGACGCGCGCCGTGCTGTCGGCCCGCGACGGCTCGGCCGTGGCCATGCAGCGGCGGGCACGCAGCATCACCGGGAGGAAGGGTGGCAACGGTTCGCTGATGCGGACCGCCCCGGTCGCGCTGGCATATCTCGACGACGCCGACGCGTGCGCCGAGGCCGCGTACCAGATCGGCGCCCTCACCCACGACGATCAGCGCGCCGGAGAGGCGTGCCGGATGTGGTCACATGCGATCCGGCACGCGGTGCTGTTCGGGACGTTCGACGGGGTGCGGGGATACCTGCAGGTGGCGCCGGCCGAGGTCGGCGAGTACTGGGGACCGCTGCTCGACCAGGCCGAACGCAGAACACCCGCCGACTTCCCGAAGAACGGCTGGGTGGTTCACGCCCTGCAAACGGCGTGGTGGGCGATCAGCGGTGCCGACGGATCGGGGCCGCATCACCTTCGGCTGGCCCTCGAGCGGGCCGTCCGGGCGGGCAACGACACCGACACCACCGCGGCGATCGCGGGTGGGTTGCTCGGTGCCCGGTGGGGTGCGTCGGCGGTCCCGGACCGGTGGCGCCGGATCCTGCACGGCTGGCCGGGATACTCCGCGGACGACCTCGAGCGGCTGGCGATGGCTGCCGTGCGGAAGGGTGAACCGGCCGACCGGCGCTGAGCATGAACGCGATTCGTACGTGAGCGGCGCGGTGTGCCGGGGAGCGCAGCGCCACTCACGTACGGGAGAACTGGGTCAGGCCGCCAACTCGTCGGCGATCTCGATATCGATTTCCTGTTCGGTCATTCCGCCGAAGAGATGGTTGGTAAACATGTCAGCTCGGTTCTCGTCGTGTGTGGTCGTTCCCGGCACGATCGGAGCGACTTGTCCGATCTATGGTGTGTATCGCCCCCGGCGGCGCTGCCGTTTCACATCCCACAGGTGAGTGGCAAAGTGTCCTCGGACGCGCATTCCCGCTCACGTAGCGCTTAGGCTCATCTCGACCGATCGTGTCCCGGAACAGGAGATGAGTCGAGATGCCCGCAACCTTCGTTCTGCTACCCGGCGCTGGCTCCGACTCGTGGTACTGGCACCGCGTCGCACCGATCCTGGAGGGGAGCGGGCACGCGGTGATCGCCGTCGACCTCCCATACGGGGACGATGACGCGGGCCAGTACGAGTTCGCCGACGTCGTCGTCGATGCGGTCGAGGATGTCGAGGGGGCGATCGTGCTGGTCGCGCAGTCCATGTCCGCGTTCACCGCGGCGATCGTCTGTCAGCGCGGCGAGGTCGACGTCGACCTGCTGGTGCTGGTGGCGCCGATGCTGCCCGCGCCGGGGGAAGCACCCGGGCGGTGGTGGGAGACCACCGGTCAGCCGGAGGCGAAGCGGGCGTTCGACCTGCTGGAGGGCCGCGACCCGGACGCACCCGACGACCTGCGGGCGCTGTTCTTCCACGACGTGCCCGACGAGGTCACCGAGGAGGCGTTCAGCCACGACGAGCCGGTCATGTCGGACACCCCGTTCGGGACGGTGTGGCAGGCGGAGGCGTGGCCGTTCGTGAAGACGCGGGTCGTCGCAGGTAGCCGTGATCGGCTGTTCCCGCTCGACTTCATGCAGCGGATCGTCCGGGAGCGGCTGGGCATCGTGCCGGAGGTCATCGACGCGGGCCATCTCGCGGCACTCGCGCGCCCGGGCGAACTTGCTGCCATGCTGGAGCGCTACGCGTCCGAACTGTAGGCCAGGTGAGTGGCAAAGCGTGCTGGAGGACGCGATGCCGCTCACGTGGGCACACCGGGAAATGAAGAGGAGAAACACTAGATGGCGTTGTCGGTATCAGGCGAGTTCGAGATCGAGGCGAGCCCCGAACAGGTCATGGCCGCGCTGGTGGACGTCGAACGCATCCCCGAGTGGTCGGTGGTGCACAAGAAGGTGGTCGTCGAATCCCGGTTCGACGACGGACGCCCCCGCACCGTGCGGATGACGCTCGCCGTTCTCGGCGTCTCGGACACTCAGCTCGCCGAGCACAAGTGGATCGACGACGAGCAGATGTCGTGGACGCTCCTCGAGAGCGAGAAGCAGAAATGCCAGGAAGGGGAGTACCGACTGATCCCCACCTCGCGCGGGACGTCGGTTCAGCTCACGATGGCGGTCGAGCCGAAGGTGTGGGTGCCGAAGTCCGTGCTGCGTCAGGGGCAGAAGCAGGCCGTGCGCCTGATCCGAAAGGGGTTCACCCAGTTCGTTCTCGAGAACTACGTCTGAGTTGGTTGGTGTCCGCGCATCACGCGCGGACACCGACTCAGACGCTCTCTACGCGAACAACGTCTCGAAGGCCTCGTTGACCCGGTCCCGATCGAACGTTGTCGGATCGAGTTGCTGACCTGGGAGGAGGTCGAGCCACTCCCGGATCTCGGCGTGTTCCTCGTGATGCGGGTCAGCGCTGGCCTCGATCTTGTTCGCCCAGCCCCACGGTCCGCCGGAATCTTCAAAGGGCGCCATGTTGCGTCCATCGAGGCAGAGCGCGGCAGGGGAGTCGGGGGCGGGGTCGTCGACCGACTCGACCTCGATGTGGTGGATCCAGTCGTCACCGAAGTCGTACAGGTAGGTGAGACGGTCGCCGACCGAGCCGAGCAACAACCCGACCGCGACCTCCTCCTCCGGGGCGGCAGTACCCACGACGTCGCGGTGCGCGATGTCTTCGGCGGGGATGAAGACTTTGCCGCCCGAGTACGCGGGTCCGACGGAGAACTCGTGGAGATGAGAATCTTCCCACCCGAACGCGGACTGGATGATGTCATGGAGAGCGGCGAGCGGAAGCGTGGCGTCGAGTCGAATGCGACGCCAGATTGGAATGTGAGTGCCTTCCAGTGAGATCCGCAAGGTGATGTGTGCATCTACCACTTCGGAAGACACAAACTCGTTTACCGGGCTCGCGAGTTCGACGGCACGAAGGACGGCAGACCGGAGCGCGGCAGGAACTCGGTATGCGTCATCCATGGTCAGCAACTTTTGTTCCACCAGCGTGTCCAACCGGTCGTAGACGAAGCCATCCATCAGCGATTGCTCGTCGTCGAACCGCTCGTCCTCCGAACTGGCAGTGGGCTCCTCTGTCATCCCCGCCAAGATCACCTGAATCACCACGATATCGGTCATGTGTGTGGGGTCGAGTGGATGACGTTGCCCCGATACGAGTTGCCTGCGGACGTATTCGGTGACAGCTGCACGGATCAGCGGCAGCGCGGGGGTCGTGCGGTCGGTGATCAGCTCCGCGTTCGGTCCGGGGACCGCCCGCGTGGAGTTGACGGTGATGAGACCGATCTCTTCCGCGGTTTCCCAATACTCCAACATTTCGGGTACGTCGCGCATCGAGCGGATCTTCCGCGCACGCGGAAATCCCTCCGAGTCGACGGCGAGATCGATACCCAGTGCCTGAGCGAGATCGGGAAGCGAGACGGGTTTGGGCACCTTGGTGGAGGTGACGGGCACACCCGCGCCGACCCACTCGACGAGTGCGGCGAGGGTCGTGATCACCGGGAGCGAGACGAGTGCGCGAACTTCGTCTTCTTCATTCACGGCGGGAAGCGCGATGTCTTCCGGAAGGAGGATGGGTGATTGCGGCTCGAGGAACTGTACGAGGTCCTCGATGCAATGGATGAGGTTCTCCTCGGTCCCGGTCCACAGACGGTTTTCGTCGAGATAGTTGAGGAAAGTCAGTGCCGAGGCGACGATCGCCATTGCGACGTCCTCCACGTCCTCGGAAGGCTCTGCGGCCACTTCATCGGCGACATCGAGCAGGACATGAGCGTCCGCGGGGAGCCAGCCGGTGGCGCGGAAACCGCGGCGGCCGCGTGCGAGATTGGTGAGTGTCGACTCGACGAGGTGCGGGAAGAGATCCGCGTCCACGGGGAAATCGCGCGTGCGTAGCCACTGAACGAAGTCGTCGATGAGCGCCGGGTCGACGGCGGGAGTGGGAAACATCGGCACAACATTGGAGCGGTTCCTTCGTTGGCGTGCCTGCTGTTTTGCCGCACGTTTCTGGCCCGGATTCTTACCCCGCTTCGATCCCATGGCGGGATGATATCGCGGCCGGATCCGAGTTTGATCGGACGGCCGGGCGGCGCGAGCCGAGCGGCGTTAGGCTGACCAGCGGCCGAGAATGTGAGTGAGGACCAGATGACGGTCGAGCAGAGCAGCCCCACCACACTTCGACGACTGTCGGCGCGGTTAGCCCTGATTCGCGACGACACCGACGACGACAAGTTGTCGGCCGGCTTCCTCCTCGTCGCCACGATCCTCGCGTTGGTGTGGGCCAACATCGGTGATTCATACGAGTCGTTCTGGCACACCCCGGTGACCATTCAGATCGGCGACTTCAGCATCGGCCTCGACCTGAAGCACTGGGTCAACGACGGGTTGATGACGCTGTTCTTCTTCGTCGTCGGGCTGGAGGTGAAACGTGAGCTGACGATCGGCGAGCTCACCGACCGCGCCCGCGCCGCCGTGCCGCTGCTCGCCGCGATCGCGGGGCTCGCGTTGCCCGCCGTCCTGTTCCTGCTCCTCAACCCCACCGGGGACGAGGCCAGTGCGTGGGGCGTCGTCGTCTCCACCGACACGGCGTTCGTGCTCGGCGCACTCGCCCTTGTCGGACCCCGGTGCCCCGCCCGGCTGCGCGTGTTCATCCTGACCCTGGCCGTCGCCGACGACATCGGCGCCCTCGCCATCATCGCCTTCTTCTACACCGACAACCTGCGGCTCGGACCGTTGCTTCTCGGGTGCGTCGGGCTGCTGCTGATCGTCCAGTTGCGCAAGCTCGAGGTGTGGCGAGGCGTCGCCTACTTCGTCGTCGCTGCGGGCACGTGGGTCGCGTTCTACGAGTCCGGCGTCCACCCGACCCTGGTCGGCGTGCTCATCGCGCTGATCCTGCCGGTGTATCCGCCGCGGCGCAGCGAGGTGGAGCGGGCAGGTGAGCTCACGCGCGCGTTCCGGCAGTCACCGAACTCCGACTACGCCCGCGCCGCCCAGCTCGGGGTGCTGCGTGCAGTGTCCGTCAACGAGCGGCTCCTGCGCTTCTACCAGCCCTACACCGCGTTCCTCGTCGTCCCGATCTTCGCGCTCGCCAACGCCGGCGTGGTCATCACGGGACAGACGCTCGCGGACGCGGCCCGGTCTCCGCTGGCGTGGGGCATCGTGCTCGGCCTGGTGGTCGGCAAACTCGTCGGCATCACCGTGGCCACCGCGTTGTTCTCGAAGCTGCGGCCAGGAAGCCTGCCACCCGGGCTGAGTCTGTCGCAGATCGCCGGGGGCAGCGCGCTGGCCGGCATCGGCTTCACGATCTCGCTGTTCATCGTCGACCTGGCCATCGACTCGCCCGAACTCGCCAACGACGCCCGGGTCGGCGTCCTGACGGCGGCCGTCATCGCCACCGTCCTCGGGTGGGCCCTGTTCCGGATCTCGGACTGGGTGCACCCGCAGACGGAGGTCGTCGGACTCACCCTGCTCCGGCCCGTCGATCCCCGCCGCGATCACGTGCGAGGGCCGGTGGATGCGCCGCTCACCCTCGTCGAGTACGGCGACTTCGAATGCCCGTTCTGCAGCAAGGCCACCGGCAGCATCCGGGACGTGCGAGCGCAGTTCGGGGACGAACTCCGCTACGTCTTTCGGCATCTCCCGCTCGACGCCGTCCATCCGCACGCCCGGTTCGCCGCCCAGGCGAGCGAGGCGGCGGCCGCCCAGGGTCGGTTCTGGGAGATGCACGACCACCTGTTCGCCAACAGCGACGCCCTCGCCGAGGACGAGATCTTCGGTTACGCCGCCGAGTTGGGGCTCGACATGGACCGGTTCGAGGAAGACATCCGCAAAGGCACGTACAGCCACCGCATCGACGACGACGAACTCGACGCCGAGTCGAGCGATTTCCGGGGGACCCCCACGTTCTACCTCGGTGCGACGGGCACCGACCTCACCCGGCACACCGGACCGTACGACGCCGCGACCCTCATCCGGCAGCTCGAAGAGGCTCGCGGCGCCGACGGCGCACCCTGATCAGCGCTGCCGGTGCCGCACCGCCTCGATCGCGTCCGGGGTGACGGCGTCGACGTCGTCGGCGAAGTCGTCGTGCTTCTCGAGGTAGCGGGCGACGAACGGGCAGATCGGCACGATCCGCTTGCCACCGCCGACGGTCTCCGTCAGCGCGCGGCGGATCAGCGTGCTGGCCAGGCCGCGGCCCGCGAACTGCTCGCCGATCTCGGTGTGGAAGAAGATCCGCTGATTCTCGCGGTCCAGGTACTCGGTGAACCCGGCCAGCTCGTCGTCGACACGGATTTCGAAGCGATGGTGTTCGGGCGCATCCCGGACGTCGGGTGCGGGAGCGTCTTTCGTGTCGTCTGTCATGAACCCACTATGCCGCGCGACGAACCGGGTGTTCCCGGCGGCCACGGTGTTGGATGATCGAGGGGGAGTTCAGCGATCCGAGAAGGGACGCGGCCATGACCGACTACGGCAGGACCCCGCAGTTCGGGGTGTTCGTCACCCCGACGGTGGAGTTGCTGAACAACACGTTCGAACTCGCCACCCTCGCCGACGAGACCGGACTCGACCTGATCGGCGTCCAGGATCACCCGTACCAGGCGAAATTCCTCGACTGCTGGTCGCTGATGGGCATGCTGCTGGCGCGGACCGAACGGGTGCGGGTGTTTCCCGACGTCGCGTGCCTGCCGCTTCGCCCGCCGGCGGTGATGGCGAAGGCCGCGGCCAGCCTCGACGTGATGTCGGGAGGCCGGTTCGAACTGGCGTTGGGTGCGGGCGCGTTCTGGGAGGCGATCGGGGCGATGGGTGGTGACGTCCGCACGCCCGGGCAGGCCGCGACCGCGTTGGAGGAGGCCGTTCAGGTCATCCGCCTGATGTGGTCGGGTGAGCGGGCCGTCCGATCGGAGGGCACCCACTATCGCCTCGACGGCGTGCATCCCGGGCCGGTCCCGGTGCATCCGATGGGGATCTGGCTCGGCGTCGGCGGCCCACGGATGCTGCGTGCGCTGGGACGCTCCGCCGACGGGTGGGTGCCGTCGAGTTCCTACTTCCCGCCGGAGGTCCTGCCGGGCATGCACGCGAAGATCGACGCGGGCGCGGCGGACGCCGGCCGCGATCCGGGTTCGATCGTCCGCGTCTACAACGTGTTCGGCCGGGTGAGCGACAGCCGGTCGGACACGCTGTTCCACGGCACCACCGAGCAGTGGGTGAGCCAACTGACGGACCTCGTGGTGGAGACCGGCATGGACACGTTCGTCTTCGGCACCGACGGCGACGACCTCGACCAGATCAGGAAGTTTGCAACCGGCGTCGCACCCGCGGTCCGGGCTGCGGTGGAGGCCCGCCGCGGCTCCTGATGGGTGCGCCCGACCCGACCGCCGCAGCCCGATCAGGTCAGTTGCCGTCTTTGTCCTTGTCCTTGGTCTTGCCGTTCCCGTTCCCATTCCCGTTGTTGCCGTTGCCACTTCCCGGACCCGTCTTCGGGGCGTTGGTCGGCGGGGCCGGTGCGACGGGTTTGACGTCGACGGTGCTGCTCGGGGGAGGCACGGGCACCGGCGGCGGAGCGACGGCGGTGGTGGTGCTTGCGCCGGGACCGACGGTGCCGTCCTGATTCTGCGACGCGATGGCCAGTGCTGCCACGGCGGCGGCCACCAGCAGTGCGACGACGGCGGCGATGATCACGCCGGTCCGCCGTGATCCCCGAGGCTGGGGTGCCGGCGGGGGAACGGATGTGGTGTATGTGAATGCCCGCGTCGGGGGACCGGGCGTTCCGAGGACGGCGGCCCGCATCGACGGGGCGTCGGCGGGCCGCTGCCGTGGATCGCGGGCCATCGCCCGTTCGATCGTGTGCACGAGGTTCGGGTCGGCGTCCGGACGCACCGCGTGGAGGGGTCGGGCCGCCCCGTCGGTGATGGCCCGGGCGAGCGACAGGATGTTGTCGCCGGTGAACGGACGGTGCCCGGCGAGGGCCTCGTAGCCGACGACGCCGACAGCGTAGACGTCGTCGGCGGTGGTGGCGGGTGTGCCGAGGATGCGATCCGGACTGAGATAGGCCACGGTGCCCAGCACCTGTCCCGTCGCGGTGTGGTCGGACGCCGCGCTCTTCGCGATGCCGAAGTCGGCGACCTTCACCGTGCCCACGTCGGTGAACAGCACGTTTCCCGGTTTGATGTCGCGGTGCAGGATCCCGGCTCCGTGAGCGGCGCCGACGGCGGCGAGCACGTCGGCGAGGATCGACCGTACCCGGGCCTCGGGTAGGGGTCCGGCGGCGATCTCGTCGGCGAGGGTCCGCCCGGGCAGCCGTTCCATCACGATGTACGCCACTCCGGCGTCCTCACCGCAGTCGTGGACCGCGACCACGTTCGGGTGGTTCAACGTGGCGGCCAGCCGGGCCTCGGCCTCGAACCGCCGGCGGGTGTCGGGGACGGACGCGAGTTCGGGACGCAGCACCTTGACCGCGACCGGGCGCTCGAGGCGCAGGTCCCACCCGTCGTGGACGTCGGCCATCCCGCCTCGGCCCAGCACTCCCCTCAGCTGGTACCGACCTGCGAGAAGTGCGGACACAGACATGCGTTCACGCTATCGTCACCACTTGTGCCGGACACTTCTGCCTCCCGCTTACCATGACGCCATGACCGCTTCGGGTAAACGCCGACACCTGTCCGTCGTTCCTGACGTGCCGGTGATCGTTCGACCGTCCGAACGGCGGGGCCGCCGCCGCGTCGCGGGCTACCACCTGCGCATCGAACTCGACGACGTGTCGCCGCCGATCTGGCGCCAGTTCGTGGTGCCGTCGAACCTGCGGCTGCACGAACTGCACCCGATCGTGCAGACGATCATGGGCTGGCAGGACAGCCACCTGCATTCGTGGGTCGGCGGTGAGCCGCCCGCGTCGGAGCGTTACGACATGCGCGAGGGCATCGACGAGGGTTTCGCCGACGAGGACGACGAGTTGTGCGAAGACGCTGTGCGGCTCGATCAGGTTCTGGCCGAACCGGGGGAGCAGCTGTCCTATCTGTACGACTTCGGCGACGGCTGGGAGCACACGATCGTGCTCGAACGGATCGACGCCGAGAACTCGGAGCCGACCGTCACCTGCCTCGCCGGCGCCCGCGCGTGCCCGCCCGAGGATTGCGGCGGACCGGGCGGATACGACGACCTGCTGAAGGTCCTGGCGACGCCGTCGCACCCCGGTCATCACGACGCCGGAGCGTGGGTCGGGCCGGGCTTCGCACCCGAATCGTTCGGCGTCGACACCGTGAACCGTGGCCTGCGGCTCGAAGCCGTCATTCGTGACCACCCGCCGGTGTCGGATTCGAAGTTCGCCGCACTGCTGCGCCGGATCCCCCATCAAGCTGCCCCGCAAGTCTTTTCGCTTCTCGAGCGTGCCCACCTCACCGACCGGCTGGGCGACATCCACGAGACGCAGGAAGCGGCGACGTTTCACCTGCGGTGGTTCCTGAACCGCATCGGTCCCGACGGCATCACACTGACCCAGGCGGGCTACCTTCCACCGGCCGTGGTGGCGGAGATGCGACAGGAACTACCGGGCTTCGACGACTGGCCCGCCACCAGCAACCGCGAGTCGGATCAGCGGCCGGTCCACCTGCTCCGGGAATACGCCAAGACCCTCGGACTGGTGCGCAAGTACAAGGGCAAACTGATTCGCACCAAGCTCGGCTCCGCGACAGCGAGCGATGCGCGTCGGCTGTGGAGACACCTTCTCGACCGGCTGCCACTGGCGGACGAGCCCATCGAGCGGGAGGCCGGATACCTCGTGCTCCTCACCCTCGCCGCCGGCACCACGTCGGACGAACGACGGGACGTGATCGCCGAAGGACTCGCCGCCCTCGGCTGGCGGACGAGCGACGGGACCATCGTCGGCCGAGAGGAGCTCTTCTGGATCGCCCGCCCCACGATCTCGTTCCTCGAACTCACCGGCGCAATGGTCGAGGGCTGGGTCCAGCGCGACCAGCCGATGGACCCAGTCTGGGGTCGCCACTTCGCTCAGATGGTGCTGTCGATGTAGGTGGGCGATCGGCACGCATGAGCCGAACATGCAGCGGGACATCCGCATTCGACTCGCTCGGTGATTTCGGCTGCTCTCGCGGTGAGTCGGTTGCGTGAACGACACGAATCGGCGTTGAACGATTTCGCGCCACACGTGTCGCAACCTTCTGCTTTGATACGACACAGGGGGAGGCTCCCGAAGATCCCCGGTTCGGTCGCGAGCAAGGGAAGGTGAAGATGTTGGTCGATTCCACCGAGTTGCCCGAGGTTTCGTGGGCGGGGATGGTCGAGTGGTTGACAGGCTCGCTGGTCGATCAACCGGTCGCGCTCATCGTCGAGATCGGCCCGAACAGTTACGTCGGTGAAGACGACGACCAAGAAGTCGTCTGCGCGCAGATTCAGGTGCTGGCCGACGGTGTCTTGATGCTTCGTCGATCACGCGTCGAACTCGGGCACCTGCTACTTGCCGACTATTCCACCGAGAACCTGCCACTCGACATCTGGCAGTTCGACGACCACTTCGAAGACTGTACCGACGGCTATCTCTTCAGCCGCGACGTAAACCTGATCGCGAACACGTGTGTGGCCTGGTTCCGGGACAATTGGGGCACCCGCTCCACCAGTGAACTCGGATGCTCGTATCGGTTCCCCGACGAATTGCTACCGCCGACCGACGGCACCGATGTATTCTGAAACCTTCGCTTCGCGCGGAGTCACCATCGGAGGCGGTATGCCTACCCACCACCCCTCACGTACTTACCGCGGTTGCGCGCTCTGCTCTCCGCGCAAGCGTCGCGGCGTCGGTGTCGCAGCCCGCGAGACCATTCCGACACTTCGCAAGCTCGGCAAGTCACGCAGGCTCAACCGCCGCGACCTCGGTGATTACGCCGACGACCTGTGGGAACGCAACGAACGGTGACCGTGGCCCGGTCCGGGAACTCCGCAGATTCCGGGGTTCCTGGACGGATGGGTCGGGCACACTTGTCTCATGAGTACTCCGCCGCGTCGCCGGTTCCCTAGTGAATTATTCGGGTTCGCTTGGCTTTCGGTCTCTTGGACTGGCTGAGCGCACTGCACCGTCGGACCGATGCGAAGTTGGGCGCCGTCCGAAGATCGACTCAGTCGATCTCGGGGCGAGGCAGCGCTGGTGGGGCGAGGCCTGCCTGGTGAGTTCCAGGACATTCGGCAAATGTCCGAAATTGCTCGGGGCGTGGCCGCGACCACCACCGGACCGGACGATTCCACATCCAGGCGGCACCACTGTTGTTCAGCTCCCGAAGATCGTCCCCAGAGACCCCGTGGCGGGCGGGATCGGTGGGGTGGTGGTCGGAGGCTCGGTGTGCGTGGATGTATTGGAGACGACCGAGACGGTGTCGTATTGACTGGTGACGTAGGCGTCAGCGCTGTTGGGTGTGACTGCGATGAGTTGCCCGTTCTCGGTGATGGGAACTGTTGCGGTGACGGTCCGGGTGGCGGTGTCGAGGACGGTGACCGCGTTGGTGGGGGTGCTATGGGCGATGTAGGCGGTGTGTCCGTCGGGTGCGATGTCGATGCCGCCAGCGGCTTCCGCGACCGGAATGGTGGCGGTGACGGTGTGGGATGTGGCATCGATGATCGATACCTGTCCTGCGGTGAAGCCGTTGGTTTCGGTGACATACAGGGTGCGACCGTCGTCGGTGATGTCGACGGCGAGTGGGGACGCGAGCGTGGGGATCCTGCCGGTCAACGCGGCGGTGGCGATGTCGACGGTGGCGATCGAGTTGCTGGAGCTGTCCGTGACGTAGGCCGTCCGTCCGTCAGGGGAGACGGCAAGGAACATCGTCGTGCCACCCAATGCGAGCGTGTTGGTGACGGTGTCGATGATCGTGAGATGGCCGTCAAACTGGCTGGCGACGAGGACCTTCGCACCGTCCGGGGTGACGGTGACGCCGAGCGGGCCGTCGCCGACGGGGATGACCGCAGCAACGTTGTTCGTGGCGGTGTTGATGACGGAGACGGTGTCGTCGCCGTTGCTGCCGGCATACACGGTCCCGCCGTCGGGGGAGACAGACACGCCGACGGGGAAGTCTCCGACGGGGATGGTGCTGACCACCGATTTGGTGGTGGTGTCGATGACCGACAGTTGCCCAGCGCCCTCGTCGCCGTGTGTGACGTAGGCACGGGCGCCGTCTGGGGAGATCGCGATGCCTTCCGCCGTACCGGTGACCGGGATCGTCGCCGTGACCGCGTAGGTGTCGGTAGGAGCCGACGAGACTACGGGCGCACAGAGAACGGTCGCGGTGGCGGCGACCGTCATGCACGCGACCGTGTGTAAGAGCGATCGCGTAGCGCCGTGCCGAGTCACGTATCGATTCGCCGTCATGAGGCCCCTTGAGTGGCTCGCCCGTCCCATCGTCGGCGCGGATCCAGCGTGACGCTACTTTGTCGGCCCCACGCTGGATGCGGTGACACGCCGTCCGGGCATGGGCAGTCGAGAAGGGCGGTGTACCTGTGTCATTCACGCGATGCACATCCCACAATGGGTAGTGCACCTTCTCGTGGTGGTCGCCTGAGACGACAGGATCTTCAGGCTGGGTTGGGTTGTGACGCGAGGTCCGGAGTGAGGGACAGCGCCGCCTGTGCCAGCCACGGATTGTGGTAGCGGGCGTAGTTGCACGGTCCTGCTGCGGTAAGCCGGTTCACGAGGTCTCGCGCCGCGGCCCCCAGCGGGAGTTCAGTGAACTGGTCGAGGCTGATGTCGTAGTCAAACCAACTGACTGCGACGGCATCACCGCCGGCTGCTCGGTGGACCGGCGTCGCGAAGTCCAGGACGTCGTACTGGTCCTGCAACAATGCAACTGGGCGCCCGGCGGCCTGTTCCAGGATCGATTGCGTGACGAATACGGTGTCGCTGAGGAGCGATCCATCATTCGCCGCCAAACGACGCAGATAGCAGGTCTCAATAGCGCCGACGTTGACGGTGAACAGCCGACGCTCCTCTGCGGTCCTGTTTGTGGTAGGCAGGCAGCTGACAGCCCACCCTTCCTTTTGGGTCGCCGCGGCGTTCGGGATGGCGGTGTCGAGGTACCCGCGCAGTATCGCCAAGGCATCGTTGTGTTCACGAAGGGACTCGAGTTCGCGGAAGTTCTTCTCGGAGGCCGAAGGATATTGCTTACCGGTGGTGCGCACTGTGCTCCTGATGGTTCCATATGACAACGTCATTGATCGTGATGGCTGAAGCGCCCGGCGAGGTCGACGCGAGAGAATGGGTAGATCGCAGAGTCTGGACGGTGCTCACCGAGGTGTTCAGGAAATTAGGCGGGCGGTCTGCATCTCTGCCTGTCGCCAACCCCGAACGTACACCCGTCGGGCCGTTATTCCGACCGCACGACCTCGGTACCGCCGAGCTCGACCGCCCTCCGCGTCTGATGGCTTTGAAACACTGGCGTAGGTGGCTGAATCGAGACGACGAGTGTCGAGGGTAGGCGCGGGCGGATCCGGTATTAACCCATGTAGGACGTTGCGATTCCGTGCGACGCGTATCCGATCGCGCCTCCGATGACAGCGCCGATGATCGCGCCGGGAACAGCGCCGATGACGAAGAAGGGTAGCCCAGCGATTCCACCAATAACACCGCCGATCGCTGCGCCGACACCGGTTCGGAGCTCAACAGTGTCGCCGGGTGGCAGAGCTGCATCTGTTGCAGGTAGTGCGGACACGGTTGCAGCGGAACTGTCGGCGCTCTGCTCCGTCGACGTGAGCCCGTTGATGTGAGGCTGTGCAATGGCTGATGGTGTTGCTGAGGGCTGGAACAGCAGCAGTGTGGCCGCGAACAGTGCGAGTACGAGCGTGACCGGGGTCTTCATTGGATCTCCTCAGTGAATGTGTGCTACGTACTCTTATCAGATTCCGTTCATCGCTCGTTGATCGGCGAATGCTTCACCTCTTCAATGTCATTCATCCGGCATACAATCGCTGGCCTGCGCGTGGGGAGCGGTCGGCATTGGGGCGTCGACGTCGGATCCGGCGACGCTAATATGTTGCCGGGCGTAGAATTCCTAACGGGAGTATTGGGAACCTTCACTGCTGAGTGCACGTTAATGCATATCGGGGGTGCTGCGCGCCTGCGTCAATCTCGCGGCCATCTCTGGTGGTCGGTCAGTTGCGGGAAGCATTTGATTCCCGGGTATGTCAGCGGACCGGGGTTCGGGTTGGTGACGGTGGCACGGACGACTAGCCTGTCCGCATCGGGGGTGATGGTCGGTGCCAGGATCGGTTCCGCGGCAACCTGCGGGGTCCGTCCCGAGGACAAGTGCTCCGGTGAGGGCCGCGAGCAGGCTGACGGCACGTTTCGTGGTGTGCCGGCTCATGGTTACCACTTTCCTGTGGGGGTGGGGCAGCGTCGTCCGGTGTATTTGGTAAGTCCGATCCGCGGTTCGCTTTCTTGCTGCGACCGACGGGGCCGTTGACGGGTTTGCCGACCCAGGCGCCGGTGGTATCGAATCCGGGCATGTGTACGCTGCGGGCGGAAGGACCTTCATGGGCGCCATCCGGGCCGAAGGCGGCAACTCCGCAGATTCCGGGGTTCTCGGACGGATGGGTCGGGCACACTGGTCTCATGAGTACTCCGCCGCGTCGCCGGTGGGTGATGCATGTGGATCTCGACCAGTTCATCGCCGCGGTCGAGGTGCTGCGCCACCCTGAGCTGCGGGGACGTCCCGTCGTCGTGGGCGGTCGTGGGGATCCCACCGAGCGTGCAGTGGTGTCGACGGCGTCGTACGAGGCGCGGGAATTCGGTGTGGGGTCAGGGATGCCGATGCGGATCGCGGCACGAAAGATTCCCGACGCCGTGTTCCTGCCCGTCGACGCCGACGCGTACATGGAGGTATCGGGTGTCGTGATGGACACCCTGCGGAAGCTGGATGTCGTCGTCGAGGTGATGGGCTGGGACGAAGCGTTTGTCGGTGTCGAGACGGACGATCCGGAGGCCTTCGCGCGAACCATCCACGACGCCGTCCTCGAAGCGACCGGGCTGCACTGCTCGGTCGGCATCGGCGACAACAAGTTACGTGCCAAGATTGCGACGGACTTCGGCAAACCTCAGGGCATCTATCGGCTCACCGAGGAGAACTGGTTCGCCGTCATGGGGGAGCGCCCTACCGACGCGTTGTGGGGGATTGGCAAGAAGACCTCGAAAAAGCTTGCCGCGCTCGGCATCAACACCGTGCAGGAACTGGCCGACGCCTCGGATCAGGAATTGGCTGCGACCCTCGGTCCGAACATGGGTCCGTGGTACGCCAGGATCGGACGAGGAATCGACCTCTCCCCGGTGTCCGCGGAACCGTGGGTCGCGCGGTCGCACAGCCGGGAGACGACGTTTCAGCAGAACCTCGCCGGCCGGGAGGCCTTCACCGAGGAGATCCGACGCCTCGCCGCCCGGGTCCGGGAGGACATCCTTGCGGAGAACCGCAAGGCGGTGCGAGTGGCGTTGAAGGTGCGCTACGCCCCGTTCGACACCCACACGACAAGCAAGTCACTGCCCGAGCCGACGTTCGATCCGGACGTGATCGCCGATGCTGCAGCAGCATTGGTCGACCGGCTCGACCATGAGCGGGAAGTCCGGCTCCTCGGCGTGCGGTTGGAGATGACGCCACCGCCGTCCACACAAGGCGGATAGCATGAAGAGAGAGTTCACCGATGGTTGCGTCGGAGTTCTGTCAGTCTCTTGCGAATCGGAGTCGGATCCATTCCTTTTAGATTCAGCGGAGGGTCGATTTTCGTCAGCACGTCGTCCTCGAGCCTTCCGAGCGTGTCCGCATCGTCATATGGGACGGCCAGAACCTTGAGATGTTGCTTCATCCACGCTGTGAGTGCTTCTTCGTCGATGGTGGAATACCCGGTGGCGCTGGCGAGAATCGATCCGAGAGTCAGCCTGAAAGTGGAGAATTCGTGACGTCCGCCGAGGTGCATGCCTGTGATTCGCAACCACAGCGTGTTGGTTGAACGCTTCCCGCTCGGCCATCGGGTCGCTCCGGCCAGTCCTGCGTAGATCAGTCCACGTGCAATCGGGGCATCGAGCCCGGTTGCCAGGTCCGAAGCGCCTGAATCGTCGACCCACCAACTGTAGAGACCCGGGAGTCTCAAACCCTCGCTCCCGCGTTCGAGGAAGTCGGTCGCTGGAACTGCACGGGACTCATCGGTCAACATTGCGACAAATGAGTCGGCGGCTTCATGGACTCGCTCGCCGGTCGGAACGGTATCGGCGTCAGAATCGACTGTGTGATTTGAGGCGTACCACTGCAGTCGCGCGCCCATAGTCAGCCCCTCGAGTCGATTGACCACTGTGGCCCCTTTACCGATCAGGTGGTCTGCGATCGCACTGATGTAAGGAGCGCCGGCGTGAATCTCGACGACCTTGCCGTCGAGGGGCCCTGCCAGCAACTCGAGTCGCTCAACCGCCCATGCGCCCCAGGCTGCGCGATACGCGGCCGGGGTGTCAGGAAGGTAGCGCTCGTAGGGTGCGAGCCAGTCGTCCGGTGCTACCAGCCCATACTCGGCAGACAGAATGAACCATGGGACGCTGCGGCCCTCCGCATAGGCGCGTTGCTTCTTGAAAAGCTGCGAGATGTACAAGTCCTTGGCGGCTGCTGGGACGTCGAGCTTCGTCTTGACACACGTGACGAGAAGAAGGTCTGGCAGTTCCAAGTAGCTGTCGGGCTGAGTTGTGAGATTCGGCGTAATCGCGGACCGCCTGACGTCCTCGACGTGGTCTGCACGCACGCCGTCGTCGGTTGCGCGGACGAATGTGACTCTCGCACCCAGCTGAACGTTCGCGACTGAGAATCCAGCCGACTGCCACTCACGAACATGCGGGCGATCTCCCGACCACCACGCACGATGATTCGATGCCGACGGTGGAAGTTCACCGACCACACCCTCGAGTTCGTCCCATGTCAAGTGGATCGAGGTGCCGACCTCGCCTAGCTTCTCTGTCAAGCTGCTCCATTGCGCCACAGAAGCAGTATTCATCATGCCGTCGGCAGTGGACGCGCTCAGGCTTGTCTTCTCGCCCGGAATCGTCGTGGCCTGACGCCAGATTCCGCACCGGCGTCGAGGGAGATTGACGGCAGATGATCAGACTCGGTCGTGTGTGCATGCCTCTCGGCTCACCGATGAGGTCACCACTCGGAACGCAGAATCCCGCCTTGCTGATTCCAGTCCTCGTCGGGAGGATCGTCCGCATTGCCCGCCGACGCCACTCCTGTGTTCGGAGACCGAGTGGGATCGACAAGAGCGTTCATTCTCTCGCGTGCGTCTGCGGCAAGATGTTCGCGCTCCTCGTCCGACAGCGAATCGAGGTCGGCCAGCGCCGACGGGATCACCCTGTCGAGCGTGGAATTAAACGCCTCGGATCCTGCGAATTCGCGCACACTCAACGCTCCGGACAGGACTTCGGCCGCGAGGCGGCGGAACTCCGGATCGGGGGACTTCGCTGCGAGGACGGTCAACGACTGACTGAGGTGGCGCGACACCCCAAGGTCGCCCCGTGCCACGTCGAATGTGCGTTCTGGCTGATCCATCACGCCCCCGGATGGTCGTAGGAAGATTCGGGAAGTGTGGGCAGATCAATGAACTCGCTACTGGCGAGCGATCCAGTGATGCCACTCATCAGGGCCTGGACAACGGACCACGTTGTGGTCCAGTACTGGAGGACGTCACCCCATTTTTCGAGGATCATCAGAACCTGCAGTGTGGCCGCGCCCATCGCTGCGCCCGAACCGATGACGCCTACACCGGTGAGTGCCAGCGCCTCCGCGGCGGCAATCTCGATAAGAGCGATGATTGCCATGTCGGTTATGGCAGACAGAGCGTCCCCTACAGCCTTCGACAGCTCGTACATGGCCAGGGAGATTTGGTCGATTTGTTCTGCAATGGAGCGAAGCGGCGAGGCCTGGCTACCGACAGCGTCACCGAACTTCTGAAAGTACGTGCGTGCGTTATCGGCTGCGGTACCTCGCCACAGGTCGATGCCGCGGAGACTCTCGTGGACGGCCGCCGAGAAGCTGGCGTTATAGTTGGCCAGATTCTGAACGCTGTTTCCCGCGCGCTTCACACCGTCCCAGTCGCCGGAGAGCTGTTCTGCCGCCCAGTCCCAGGGATTGGACTTGATCACCGAGGTGCAGAACTGCTGGATGTAGAACGACGGACTCAGGAACGACAGCCCCACAGCGTTCTCGAGCATGTCGGGTACAGGGTCGGAGCCGTCAGGTTCGGTCAGTGCATCGACGGGATTGCTACTCATCACTTCTCACCGACATAGGTGCGATCGAGCTTTGCCGCGTAATCGTGGTCGGTTGTCCGGTACATGTTCGCGGTCGTTTCCAGCTCAGTCGCGGAGCGATCGGAGAGGCTCCCCAGCGTCGCATAGTTCTCGTCGAGTCGATTACGAACCTCCGCAATTGACTTCGTGACCTCGAAGAATGCTCGACCACTCGCGGTCGAAAGGCTCAACCACCTATCTAGGTAGGTCCGTGCCGGTGCAGTTTGCACCGACAGTTCTCTCAGACTGCGCGCGAGTCCGTCCAGATCGGCCGGATCGACCCATAACTCCTTAGACATTGTTCCCCCCGAACGATTCGTCGATGTGCGCCAGAATTACAACATACGATCCGTTCACTCCAGCCGGTCGGGGGAATCGGCCGGCTGCCATAATTCGCGCATGAACAAATCGGGGAGGGTTGACGTGCTGCTAGGGGTGAGGCCAGTCGACGCCGACATGGACGGGGCGGGCCCGTTGACCGCGAAGTGGGCTGACCACCTGCTTGAGTTGGAGCGACCCGTTCCGCAGGTGTGTGCCCGACATGGTGAGCCGGAGGTGGATCGTAGGGAGACGACGCTGTTGTCCAGCAAGAGGTCGCAGCCGCTGGCAGACTGGGATGTCGGGTCGGCGGGACGCTACACACTCTCCGTGGAGTGGCCCATGTGTGCGCACTGCATCGATCGCCAGAGGCGATGGAGCAAGGCGGCACTGGCGACCCTCATGGTGTTTGTCGTTGCGGTCGTCTTCCTCTTGATCGCTGCCCAATCGGCCGAGAGGAACGAAGCAGTGCTGTCTCTCACCTTTTTCGCCGCGTTCGGACTGTTGTTTGGTGCGGCCAAGCTCAACCAGCGTGCAACTCAGTTCACAGGCGCGACACTGAAGGTCGATGGGACCGCGGTCCTTGTGGCACAGGCGCATTTAGAGTTCGCGCGTCAGGTGTAGACAGTCCCCACCCACGTGAGCGGCAAAGCGTGCCCGAGGACGCTTTGCCGCTCACGTGTCAGCGGCGGGCGAAGACGGCGGGTTCGCTGTCGGGTACTTGGGCGACGAGGTCGCGGGCGACGAGGTGCCGAAGGTGAGCCGCGGCCTCGGACAGTGCCATGCCCTTGCCCATGGGGGAGATGTCGGCCCACGGCTTGTACCACTTCATTCGCTCGGCGACCTGCCACACGGTGATGCGGTCGTCACCGAAAGCCTTGTACAGGTGGTCGAGTCGCTCTTCGTGGTGTTGGATCAGTTCACCGGCACGGCCCGCGACGTCGTCGATGGGGATGCCGTGCGCGCCGAGACCCCGGGTGATGTTCATGGTCTGGACGCGGCGCAGCGAGTCCATGAACTCTGCGAGGGCGTCGCGTTCCTCGAGCGGATAGACGAAGTTGCCGACGTGCGGTGTCGTCTTCTGCAGTACGTGGTCGCCGGTGAACATCACGTCGGCGTCTTCCAGGTAGAAGCAGATGTGGCCGGGGGTGTGACCCGGGGTGTAGACGGCGCGCAGGCCGCGACCGGCGAGCGCGATGAGTTCGTCGTCGACGAGGACACGGTCGGGGGCCGAATCGGGACCGGTCGGCGGTTTCCCTGCTGCGGACTTCTCGAACGCCTCGAGGTCCGCCGGGGCGGCGCCGGCCCGCGTCATATTGGCCTTCTGGTACTCCAGCCACTCCGGGCCGTGCCCGGTCGACATGTGCTCGAACATTTCGTGGTCGGATTCGTGCATCGCGATCCACGCGCCGGACGCCTCCCGCACACGCCCGCACAGACCCGTGTGGTCCGGGTGGAAGTGGGTGAGGACGACGCCCTCCACATCTTTGACTGAGTGCCCGATGGCCTCGAGCCCAGAGGTGAGGCCGGCCCAGGCGTTGTCGTCGTCCCAGCCGGCGTCGACGAGGATCAGCCCGCCGGGGGATTCCATCGCGTACACGAGCGTGTGACCAAGGGGATTGTCGGTGATCGGGACCGGAATCTGGAAGATCCCATCACCGATGGGCGCAGCGTCGCTCATGTGCATACCTCGTTGCCTAGGTGAACAAATTAGTTCTACTTACCTTCATACTGACCTTTCGACGCGGATTGCGATACCGCGGGTCCCGATTAGCGGTACGGCACAGGCTGTGAACTGGGGTTTTCGGCGAAGTTGTCGGCTCGGAGGTCGGAAGACCCGCTGGAAGCGGGACGCTGTGGGATGCTCCACTCGGACCAGCTTTCACATGCTCGCGTTGCGACAGGAGACTGCTTTGACCACAAACCTCGTTCGATCACGCCGCCGGTGGTACACGACCGGAATGTGTGGACTCGCCGTAGTCGGCGCCTCGGGGATGATCGCGCCCAGCGTGGCGGTTGCCGCGCCGGCCGCCCTGCCTGCCGGCTGCGTGCAGGGTGCCGGCACCGAGGTGACCTGCACATTCACCTCGACCGGCAGTGCGCAGTCGTTCACCGTTCCCGAAGGCATTACCAGCTTGGCGGTGACGGCAACGGGCGGACGTGGTGGAAACGGTGGTCAGATCCTCGGCGGCGCCGCGGCAGTTGCAACCGGGCGGTTGACCGTCGCCGCAGGTGACGCGCTGTACATCCAGGTCGGCGGGAACGGCGGTGACGACACCGGGCTGGCCGGATACAACGGCGGCGGAGCCGGTGGCGCCGGTGCCGGTGGTGGAGGCGGGGCCTCCGACGTTCGCACCGGTTCGGGCGAGCTAGCGGATCGCCAGATCGTCGCGGCAGGCGGCGGCGGTGCGGGCGACACCTACATCGGTGGCGTAGGGAACCTGACCCCGACCGGCCCCGACGGCCAAGCGGGCGGCGGCGGAGGGGGCGGCGGCGGTGCGACCGGCGCCACTGGTGGTGTCGGAGGCAACGGGGGCAGCGACCCCCATGGTTCGCCGGGTGAAGCGGGCGTCGGTGGCGCCGCTGCAGGTGCGAGCGGTGGCGGTGGCGGCGGCTGGTTCGGTGGCGGAGGCGGCGCCGTTAACTACGGTGGCGGCGGTGGCGGCGGCGGATCGTCGTACGCACCCGGCGGGACCTTCGCCGCCGCTGCGGCAGACGCGGCACCCACTGTGATCATCACCTACGGGCAGGATTCAGGAACCGGGTCACTCGGGAACCTGTTCGGCAGCAGCTGATCTCGACTCCTGTATTGGAGACGTGGTAGATCGCAGCTGACTCAACGACATCGGCGGCAGCCCGGAACTCTCGTCCCGGCTGCCGCCGATTCTCGTGTCGTCAGACTGCAGCGACCGCCGCGGTGGAGTCGGCGGATTCGTAGATAGCTTCGATGCGGCGCCGAGTCTCGTCCGGGTCGGACTTCATTGCGAGGACGAGTTCGGAAATGACGAGCTGCATCGCATGCTCGAGCTGCCGCTTCTCGCCGGCCGACAGGGGCTTTTCCTGTGAACGAGTCATCAGATCGCGGATGACTTCGCTCACCGTGAAGATTCCGCCCACGGTCAGCTTTTCCTGATTGGCCTTGAACCGACGCGACCAGTTGGACGGGTCGTCGACAGTCGGCCCGCGCAAGATGTCGAAGACTCGACCGACTTCATCGTTGTTGATCGCGTTCCGAACGCCGATGGCCTCGGCTTTCGCGACCGGGATCTCGATGGACAGCCCGTTCTGAGCGACTTCGAATTGCACGTAATCAGTGGGTAGATCCTTGAACATCCGGGTCGTGAGCTTTGTGACCGTCACGGACCCATGGTGCGGGTACAGGAAAATATCACCGATATTGAGATTCATTGATTACCTACCCTTCGCGTACATTATGACACACGCTGCCATGTTGACAACGGATGCCTGGGTGTGAACGATCGACCCGTGGGGTTCTCCTACCGATAACAAAGGCCGTTGATGACCAGACTCGAAGTGTTCCCCGTGCCGTCTGACCTGCCCGTTGGCCCGTTGGGGCTACGGGAGCGGCGACGTGAACAGACGAACGTGGAGATCAGTGAGACCGCCCTCACACTGTTTGAGCGCAAGGGTGTCGAGGCCACAACCGTCGGGGAGATCGCGCAAGCAGCGGGCGTGTCTCAGCGCACGTTTTTCCGATACTTCGCCACCAAGGAAGAGGCCGCGCTCCGGGACCACTGGGCCTTCGAGGCGGTCGTGGCATCACGGCTCGACCAACTCGACTCGGCCCTCTCCCCGAGGCTCGCATTGGAGACGTCCTTCGCGGACGCATTGGTGACGTACGCGGACAGTTCGTCGACGCCCTGCCGGCGATTGCTGCGGGTGAACAGGCTCATCAAGAAGGAACCGGCTCTGCGTGCTGTGCTGGCGCGCGAGAGTGTGCGACGGACCTCGGTCCTGGTCGACGTAGTGTCGACGAGATTCGACTGCTCTGACCTGCAGATTCGACTGGCAGTCGATGTGTCGGTCGCCGTCCTCCGTGCGGCGTTGGAGACGTGGGTGGATCGATCCTCCACCGACGAGACAGCGAGCCTCCCCGAGATCTATTCCTCGGCAAGGGGACTCGCGCGCGCGTGATCGGACGTGTCCCGCCGGCGCTGACACAACCCGCCTCAACCCGCGAGGAAGCTGAATCGGACGTGCCGCACCGGGTTGTCGACATTGGTGTCGACGAGGCACACGGACTGCCAGGTGCCCGTCGCGAGGGCACCGTCGAAGACGGGCACGGACGCGTAGGGCGGAAGGAATGCCGGCAGCACGTGGTCGCGGCCGTGTCCGTGGCTGCCGTGGCGGTGCCGCCACCGGTCGTCGCGGGGAAGCAGTTCATCGATCGCACGCAGCAGGTCGTCGTCGCTCCCGGCTCCGGTCTCGATGACGACGAGTCCTGCCGTGGCGTGCGGCACCCAGACATGCAGCAGGCCATCGCCGGCGCCGGCTGAGGCGAGGAACTTCTCGATCTCACGGGTCAGGTCGTGCACCACCGGCTCAGCGCCGGTGCGAACCTCGATCTCGGTACTGAACATGGTTCCGACGTTAGCGCGCGGGTGTGTGACATTCGAGCGGAAAGTGTGCGGCGTCCGCAGACGTCACGGCGGTGTCAGTCGCTGGTCTGCGCCGGTGGCTGCATGGCTACCCGACTGCTGCGTCCGCTATGTGACCTAGTGCAGGCCAAAGCCCTCCCACCGCGCCGACCCGATCGGCGAGCCGGTTCGCTCCTCCCGCTGTCTGTCCGACCATCCGGCGACCCTGACCCGCAACGACATCCGCCACGCCCCCGACCTGCCCACCATCCCCCTCGCCGCCGCGTAGCCACAACGAAACAAGCCACGGTGACATCGAACGTAACGGTTCCCGGTCCTCCCACGTTCGTGCTCACATTGCAGGTGACCGGCGGGCGCTCCACCCCACAGCCGAACGGTCCCGCATTCGGTCGTGAGAGCGGGGCCGTGCGGCCTTGTCGCGTTGGTTGGCGGCCTCTCGTTCCGCCACCGCGTAGAAGTCCATCGAGCCGTCACCGATGAGGCCGAGAATCACGACCGCGGCCAGCACGGCTGCGGCGATGCTGAGCACCGTCATGCCGATCACCCACTTTCGGGTCGGGATGGTTTCGTGACTTCGTGTTTCACGAATTGGTCTGTAGTGCAACCGGGTCAACGATTGCGGCGGCCGCGGCGGTCAGGATGACATCGCTACTGACGCGGCGCCCGGTGCGCCGGTGACTGCATACACGGCGCCGTCGGCGTAGTCGGTGACGTACAGCGTTCCGCCGGTGTCCGGATCGACGAGCAGGAATCGGTAGGGGCCGTACTGCCCGGAGGACGAGCCGTCCGGGTCGGTCACGAAGGTCCCCAGGACGGCGTATGTCGAGGCGTCGACCACCGAGACGGTCCGGCCGTCCGCGCCGGAGACGTAGAGCAGATCGCCATCCGCGCTGATCGCCACGTCTTGTGCTCCCTCGGGCAGCCGGACCGTCGCGAGCTGGGTCCCGTAGGTGGTAGTGGACGGGTCGACGTCGATCACCGAGACGACCTCGTATCCGCCTGTCACGCGCCAGAGTCGTCCGCTGCTGTCGGTGATGAACTGTCCGTAGGAGTAGCCGCCGCTGGCGAGCTCCACCGTGGTGACGTGGTAGGTGGCATAGGCTCGGGTGCCGTCCGCGTTGACAGCGACACTGCTGGTGACATCGGTGAACTCGCTGCTCGAGCGGGTGAGGTCCCACACGGGTCCGACTCCCAGGGTGCTGACCGCTGTCATGGATTCGGTGTCGATCACGGTGACGGACGCGCCGCTCGTGCCGTACAGGCGACGGCCGTCCTCGCTGATGGCCAGATCGGTGAAGTATCCGAGGGGCTGGGAGGTGATCACGTCGTTCGTTGCGGGGTCGATGACCGACAGGGTGCCGTCCTCACCGCTGGCGTAGAGGCGGGTCCCGTCGGGGCTGACGATCAACTCCTGCGCCAGGGAATAGCCCTGGTAGTCGGGAGAGGTGGGCAGCCAGATCGTGTCGACGACGGTGTCGGTGGTCGTGTCGATCACCGAGATGGTGCCGGCCCATGGGCTGTTGACGTACACCCGGTCGATCGTCGGGGCGGCCGCGATGTTCGACGACGCCCAGTCGACCGCAATCGGCGCCCCGACGAGCGTGTTGGTGTCGCGGTCGACGACCTGCACGAAGCCGTCCTCGCTCACGACGTACAGCCGGTCGCCGACGAGAACCGCGCCGGTCGGGCTGCCTCCCGCCGGGATCGATGTCGAGTCGACGTCGAACACGCCCGCGGCAGGCGCCGGCGTGATCGGGACGGTGACGTTGACGTTGGTCACGTACTGGGCGTCTCTGACGGTGATGGTGAAACTGGCGGCGTCCGGTCCCTCCGACTGTCGGGCGAGGTCTCGGGCTGCGGCGGTCGGGGTGAAGACGAACGCCCCGTCCCCGGTGGCGACGACGGAACCGGACGGTGGTGCGGTGTAGGTGAAGGTCACGGGGTCGCCGTCGGGGTCGGGCGGGAGCGTGATCGCAACCGCGCCGTCGGACGTGCTGGGAGCGCCGACCGTCGATGCCGCGGATGGCGCGGAGTTGACCTGAGTGAGAGACACGGCCCGCACCCGCCCGTCGACGGCGTCGGTGACCAGCCACCGAGTGCCGTCGGCGCTCATGGCGATGCTGTGCGCGCCGGCCTCGGGGGACAAGTCGTCGATACCGACATTCGACACCACCTTGGCGGTCGCGGTGTCGATCACCCACAACCGATCCGAGTCGGTCACGACGTACGCAGCGCTGCCGTCGTAGCTGACACGCACGGCGGTCGGCCGCGACCCGACGGCGACGGTGCCGACGACCTTGTTGGTGGCGGTGTCGATGACCGAGACGGTGTTGCTGCTGCTGTTGGTCACGTACGCACGGGTGCCGGTGGGGTTGACGGCGACGGCGTTGGGTGTGGTGCCGACCCCGACGGTGGCGACGACCTTGTTGGTGGCGGCGTCGATGACCGAGACGGTGTTGCTGCTGCTGTTGGTGACGTACGCACGGGTGCCGGTGGGGTTGACGGCGACGGCGTTGGGTGTGGTGCCGACCCTGACGGTGGCGACGACCTTGTTGGTGGCGGTGTCGATCACCGACACGTTGCCGCTGCTGCTGTTGGTGACGTACGCACGGGTGCCGGTGGGGTTGACGGCGACGGCGTTGGGTGTGGTGCCGGTCGTGACGGTGGCGACGACCTTGTTGGTGGCGGTGTCGATCACCGACACGTTGCCGCTGCTGCTGTTGGTGACGTACACCCGGGTGCCGGCCGGGTTGGCCGCGACGCCGGTCGGCGAGGTGCCGACGGTCACCGAGCCGACGACGGCGTTGTTTGCGTCGAGCACGGAGACGCTCTTCGAACCCTGGTTCGCCACATAGGTTTTGGTGCCGGCGAACACCGCACCGGACGGGTTGGACCCGACGGTGGTGGACTGCACGACCTTCATCTGTGCCGCAGACACCGGCACCTGCACCGGCACGTCCACCCGGTTGCCGGACTGGACGTCGGTGACGGTGACGGTGAACGAGTCGTAATTGGCGCTCGGGTCCAGCGCGGCCGGGTTCAGCGCGGCCGCGGAGGCCGCCTGGCGCGCTACCTGGGTGGGGGTGTAGATGAAGTTGCCGGTGGCGTCGACGGTGACCGTTCCGCCGCTCGGCTGGGTGACCTCGTAACGAAGTTGGTTTCCGGACGCATTGATCGAGCCGCGCACCACACCGGTGCTGCGCTCGGGCACACCGACGATCGGCCCGGCAGTGGATGCAGAGTTCGTGACGGTGGAGGCGGTGCTCGCGACGGCGAACGATTCGATCGGCTCGCTGGTCGTGACCGGGGCGCCAGCCAGCGATCGGCTCGCGTCGGTGGTGACTACATTCTCCTGTCGACGGCACCATGCCGCGGCCAGCGCCCAGAACGTCGGCGACTCGATCGGTACCTGTGGGTCGTTCGACAGGAACGGACGTAGCCCGAGGGCTCCGAGCACCTTCGACACGACGCTGGATGCGATGTCCACCGCCGGGGCGGGGAGAGACGGTCCCAATGCCAGCGTCCCGACCTGCGGTGCATCGGCAGGGGTGTCGAATACCCCACGCGTCAGCGCTGTCGTCGCGTCGATCGCAGTGATTGCGGGAGCCGTCGCCGGTACTGCTGCCGGCGCGTCCGGGACGAGTCCGCGCACTGCCGGGGTCTCCGCCGCGGCGGCGAGGTCGAGAGCCGTGCCGGATCCGTCCATCACCGGGGTGGTCGACAGGTTCGACACATTGTCGTCGCCGGCAGTTGCGCGGTCGTCATCCTGTGAGGAGGTCGAGGACGCGGCCGAATCCGATCGCTCGCTGACTGCTCCTTCCGGAGGCCGGTCAGGCGGCGCGCTCGCGACACCGGACTCGTCGATCGTGGCTGGTGCCATGGCGGCAGAACTCGATCCGACCTGTGCGGACCCGTCTGCAGTCGCGGCCGAATCCGGCATACCACCGCCGTTCGCCGTCGACGAGCCGTCGGGTGTCGTAGGGTCGGGCGCCGTGGCGGTGTCGGGGGTCGTCGCGTCGGACCCGTTCATGTCGTCGCTCGTGGTGGACGTGGATTCGGTGCCCGCGGTGGATCGGGTATCGGTGCCGGAGGTGGAGGTCGATTCCGAATCCGTGCCGGATGTGGATTGCGAGTCCGTGGTCGAGTCGCCGGTCGTCGACGATCCGGATCTGCCGCTCGACGAGTCCGAATCGGTACCCGATGCGCCGGATGATGTCCTATCCGATGAAGTCCCATCGGTGGATCGGTCCGTGGAACCCCGGTCGGACGATGTCTGGTCGGACGAGTCGGAACTCGACGACGCGGACGAGTCGCCGACGGACGGTGCTGCCACCGCGATGCCGGCCGGCGCGACCGCAAGCCCTATGCCCACTGCTACCGCCAGTTCGCCGAGGTGCTTGAGGTGCTTGTCGTTGTTCATGGGTTACTCCTCCATGAGGACGCCTCGAACTGCAGTCCGGACACACCATCCGGGCGCTGGGCTGGCTTATCGCCTCGAAGCGCTTCTCGAGTTGCATGGGACAGCAATGATCGTCACGCTCAGTCGCGGATCTGAACCGCGTAGTCGACTACGCGATTTTCCGGTTACTGCGACGACGCATGATCAGCGCAGTCTGGCGTGGTAGCGGTGGCCTTCGACTGTGCGGATGGAGACTCCGAGGCGTTCGGCGATCTCTTTGTTGGTGAAGCCCTGGGAGACGAGGGCGACGATTTCGCGCTGCCGCCTCGTGAGTGGGGTGGTTTCGCCAGCTTGGCGCAGTGCGGGGGTGTTGAGTCGGCGGTGGGTGCCTGCCAGCGTCCTGGCACGTTCGATGGCTGTCAGTGCGGAACCGTGATGCTGCTGTTCGCGAAAGACAGTTCCGGCTTGGGCGGAGGCATCGGTCGCTGCGACGATGTCACCGATTTCTTCGTACCGCCGTGAGGCTTCGGTGAGTTTTTCGCCGTTGACGCTGGTCAGGCCGTTGGCATGCAGTGCAACGGCGTGGACGCGTGGCCCGTCGACGAGCGCGACGAGCTCGTTCACCCGGTGCGCTGCGGTGCGATCGCCGAACTGCGATGCGGCTTGCAGACACAGGAGTTCTTGGCCGAAGTGGCCGCGTTCGGCCGCGATCGCGGCCGCCGTCCGGGCGAGGCGGATTGCATCGGCGATCATCTCCTGGGCGGCCGCAGCCCATGCTTTGGCGAGGGTGCACGCTGATCGGAGGAAGCCGTAAGGATTAAGCGTGTCGAGATCGCGCACCAGCTCCGCTGCGCGTTTCCCGTCCCCGCGATGCGATAACGCGAGAATCAGGTAAACCCGGCAGCTGACGACAGCTGACCTGTCGTACGTGGTGGTACGGAATTCGCGATCCGCCCTGTTCAGAACCTCGAGCGCAGCGCTCAGACGACCTTGGGACAGGTCAACGTAGCTGTGGAGCAATGAGACAAACAATCCTATGGTTCCGGGAGTGCTCGCGGCATACTCGACAAACTGGGTCATGACTTGTTGCGCGGCCTGAAGGTACCCCGCGATGAACATTGCTTCGATGTGGAAGTAGACGATCCCGTACTCCAGCGCGGAAGCATCACTCGATGTTGCGACCAAAGCGGAGGCCCGCTTGGTCAACCGAGAAACCTTGACGGCATTTCCCGAGTAACCGTGGGCAATGACCAGGGCGCATGAGGTGAGCACGAATGCCATATCGCTCGGCGCAGCCTGAAAGACCACGTTTCCTGCGGCGATCGCGCGGTCAGGTCGGCCTTGCACCGACTCGAGGAGTGCTTCGAACGCGGCTAGCTCGGATGATTTGTGGTTATAGGGCGCTACCATGGCGACTGAGAGTTCTTGCCTCGCCCGTTCGGGATCGCCGAGGCTCCAGCAGAGGGTGCCGACTCGCATAACGGACAGTCGCCGTTGCTCCTCGATCGTTAGGGCGTTCTGATCGAGCGCCTCGAGCAGGGTGAATGCATCCTGTGCCCGACCGACGTGATTGAGAACCCAGTAGTGCAGCATCGCGCCGTGAAAGCCGCTGTCAGATATATGTCCGGCATCCGCGAAACGAAGGGCGAGGGGAGCATCGTGGAGCCGTAGCGCGGTGGCGGTGGCGGCGAGGTAAAGCCCAAGGTCGGGCGGCAGGTCGGATTCGAGCGTCAGCAATGCCCGTCGCAACAAAGCTGCGGGTGTCGGATCAGCGCGGGTAGAAAGAGCGGTTGCGAGACGACCGCGCAGGCGGCGCAGTTGTAGGAGGTTGCCAGTGCTGCGACGGACTTCACCGTAGAGGGGGTGGCTGAGGCGGACGGCGATATCGCCGTTGTCGCTGGTCATGTCGATGAGACCGCGGGAATGCACTTCCTTGACCGCATGCGGGCTGGTGAGGATTTCCAACACCGTGCCGTCAATGGGTTCGCCAATCGCGAGGTAGTCGAGGACTTCCGCCGTGTCATCGGTCAGCGAACCAAGCTGGCCGGTAATCAGTTTGGCGAGGGTGGGTGAGACGACGGGTTCACCAATCAACCGCCAGGTGCCGACGTCGCTCACGAGCCGTCCGGCGTCCCGTTCCTGGCGAACGAGATGCCGCAGGAACAGCACGTTGCCGCGGGTCAGGTTCCACAGTTCGGCCGCCGTTGCGGGGGCGACGGGCCCAGCGAGCGCTTGCGAAAGCAAGCGTTCAGTGTCATTCTCGCGCAAGGGATCTAAATCGAGCCGGTTGAGGAACCCGTCTTTCCAGAGGGTGGTGATGGTGTCGGGGGCCGGTTCTGTGCTGCGCATGGTGAGCACGACCCTGGCAAGGCCGCGCTGCACGAGTTGTTGGATGACGACGACGGACAGGTCGTCGAGCAGGTGAACGTCGTCGACGGCCACGACTACGGGCTTGTCGCCGGCAGTGAGCGCTTTGATGACGGTATGGATGACCAGCATCGGGTCGTCGGCCTGCGAGGTCGGTGCCCATTGAGCAAACGCTCCCAACGGAAGAGTTCGGGCCGAGGCCGTAGCGGTGATCCACCGGACGGCGTGCCGTTTGGCAAGTACGGCGACAGCGGCACTCGCCAACCGGCTCTTGCCAACACCGACACCGCCTGCCACAAGAACCCCAGAGTCATCACCTGAGCCTTCGATAGCCGCCCAGATGCGCCGCAGTTCCTCATCTCTGCCAATAAGCGGCCAGACATCGTCCACTGCCCAATCTTAACTACCGCGTCGGTAGCGCGGGAGATCATCGATCCCTGACGCTTTGCGTCTTCCAGCTCGATGATCCGACCCGTCTGTGCCTCTTCGGACGGCCGGCGCACCAGCACCCGCGCGCCCGTGCCCAGTGCACCGGCTTCGGGTGTCGGTTTGTGCTTCCTCTCGGGCATCAGCCTGTACCGTCCGCTTTCGCAACGCGCGCCGACCACAGCCGAGACCATCCGCGGTCCGCGCGCACCGGCCAGACACGATCAGATCACTTCTTCAGCGGTGCAGGGAATTTCGTCTCCGGCCGCGGCGACCCCCGCCTGGCCCGCTTCGAAACCTGGCTCGACCAACGACTCACCACACTGCAGCCGACAGGAGAAATCCGCACTCCCATGGAGCAATTCGCCCGCGGCCACACCCCCAAGACCATGAAGATCAACGCCGCCCGCGCGGCAATCCCGATGGGCAACTACCCCGCAACCCTTATCCAATCCGACCGACCGAGGCGCCGCGTCCGCCGCCACGGGCTCCGCTACTTGCGCCCGGCCGCCCACTTCATGCCCCAGCTGTAGGTCTTGTCGAGATCGGCCTGGCTGCCTTCGACGTACTTCACTTCGCGCGTCACGGTGATGCCCTGCCCGGTGTTCTGCAGTATCGCGATGGCGCAGATGCGAGCGGAGCTGTTCGCCGAGTCCAGTCGCACCTCCACCTCGGGGCCGCTGGTGGGGTAGAGGGTGACGACGCCGTCCACGGCTGCCCAGTTGGGTGCGCCGTCGTAGATCATCGCGAAGATGAGGATGCGCTTGAACATTTCCGGTCGGTCGAGGTTGATCTGCATATTCTCGCCGCCGGTCGCGGTGCCGGTCCGGTCATCGGCGTCGAGCTTGATGAACGGCGGGGACTGCAGCGAACCGAAAGTGTTGCCGAGCGCTTGGACGACACCCTTCGATCCGTCGGCCAGTTCGTAGAGACAGCCGAGGTCCAGGTCGATGCCATTATTACCGCCCGCGGCGGCCGCAAGTTTCGCGAAGAAGCCGGCCTTCTTCGGCTGCGGCGTTGCGCCCGTCGACCAGTTGAGATTGACCCGCATCGCACCCTGTCGCTCACCCGACTTAGTGAGGCTGACCGAGGGCGCGGCCTTCGACAGTGTGACTTTGCTGAGGCTCACTCCGCCCTGCGGTGCGGCAGGGGTGGAGGGACGGCGAGTGTAGTCGATGGCCACAGGTGAGAACCTTCCGATTGGCTGAGCGGATCGTGTCAGACCGTTGTCCGATTTGCACGATTTCGGTCCAGAGTAGCCGTAGTCGTGAGCCCCGCACTCCGCACGACCGCCGTCACGCTGAGTCGCGTGCGCTCCACTCGATCGCGGGGCAGGTGTCCATCACCATGGCGACGCCCTTCGCGGTCGTGCGCTGGAACGCGGCCTCGTCGATGACTCCCAGTTGGAACCAGACGCCTTTCGCACCTACCTCGACGGCCTGGTCCGCGAACTCGCCGGCGGCCTCGCTCTGGCGGAAGACATCGACGACGTCGATCGGGAACGGGACGTCGGCCAGAGTGGCGTACCCCTGCTCGCCGAGCACAGTCGGTGCGGTGGGATGGATGGGGACGATTCGTTTTCCTCGGCGCTGCAGCAACTCCGCGATGCGGTACGCCGTTCGGTCGGGATTGCCGGAGAGCCCGACGATCGCCCACGTCTCCCAGTCGTCGAGCATCGACGAGACGGCACCGGGGTCCTGCCACGAAGTGTTCACACCGCAAAACTACTACTCACCGCTGACTTCGGCCGGGATCGCTGAGCTGAACGGAACTGTCCGTGCGACAGTATCCGCATGGTGATCCGTATCCCCGAGAATCCGCGCCTGGTGAATGGTTCCGAGGAATCGGTGTGGAATGCGCTGTTGGGTCAGCTCGGTGATGGTGACCTCGTGGTGGCAAACCAGCGGGTCACCGACCGACTCAAGGACCACGAGATCGACTTCGTGGTGGCGCTCGAGGGGCACGGGATCGTCTGCCTGGAGGTGAAGGGCGGGCAGATCTGGCACGACGGCAGCGATTGGTACCAGGAGCAGCGAAAAGGGCCCACGGTCATTCACCCGGTTCGGCAAGCACGTGATGCGCTGTATGCCCTGCGGAGCTATGTGGAAGCCGACCCGCGCTGGAGTCAGGGGCGACTGCGCTGGGACCACGTCGTGGTCTTCCCCAACACGGAACTTGCCGACGACTTCGGACTGCCGGAATGCCCACGCTGGAAGGTGATTGATCGCACCGACCTGGATGACGTCGTGTCGCGACTGCAGAAGGTGCTGTCCGGTCAGCAACTGGACCGCCCGGCGCTGCCCGACGACGGGGTCGATCAGCTCACGACCGTCCTCTCCGGACGCGGGCTGCCGCAACGCGACGTGGTTGCGAGGGCGATCGCGAACGAAGACGCGGCCGACGCACTCACCGCCCAGCAGTCGGTGATTCTGGACGCGATCCGGCTGTTGCACCGGGTCGAGGTGCGGGGCGGCGCCGGCAGCGGCAAGACATTCCTCGCGGTCGAGAAGGCGCGGCGGTTGGCAAAGCAGGGGAAGCGGGTGGCGCTCATCTGCTACTCGCACGGGTTGGCGTCGTATCTCGAGCGGTTGACCGCCACCTGGTCCTACAAGGAGCGTCCCGCGTACGTGGGCGAGTTCCACGCACTCGGTCAACGGTGGGGAGCGCCCGAGGGCCCGGACGAGAGCATCCGCAACACCGACACCGTGCAGTTCTGGGAACACGACCTTCCGCGCCTCATGGCGGAGTTGGCGTCGGAATTGCCGTTGCGCGACCGGTTCGATGCGGTGGTCGTGGACGAGGCGCAGGATTTCGCCGACGACTGGTGGGGTCCGCTGCTGGCCGCGCTGCGTGACGAAGAAGCCGGCGCAATCTACGTGTTCAGTGATGAGGGGCAGCGAGTATTCGACAGACAGGGCGTTCCGCCGATTCAGTTGGTCCCGTTGGTGCTCGATCACAACCTGCGGAACACCCGCCAGATCGCAGACTCGTTCACACCGCTGGTCGGGCAGCGGATGCGCCTACTCGGCGGGGAGGGACCCGACGTGCTCTTCGTGCCCTGTGCGGCAGAGGACGCGCTGACGGTTGCCGACGACCAGGTCGATTCGTTGATGGACGAGGGATGGCGTCCCGAGGATCTGGCCTTGCTTGCCACAGGCAGCCGTCACCCGGAGCAGGTGAGCCGGCAGACGGAGGGGAACGCGGCGTACTGGGACAGCTTCTGGGATACCGAGCAGGTGTTCTACGGCCACGTCCTGGGATTCAAAGGACTCGAACGGCGTGCTGTCGTGCTGGCGCTCAACGAGAAGGTGGTGCAGGAGCGTTCGCGGGAGCGGCTGTACGTCGGCTTGTCGAGGGCGCGCGATCAGCTCGTCGTGTGCGGCGACCCGGACTTCATCCGCGAAGTCGGGGGAGCGGAGTTGGCAAAACGAATGGGGGTCTGACGGGACCGCATCGTGGAGCCCCAACGACGCTCGCACTTCGAACGGATGCTCTGTGCCATTGCCCTTCGTCCTTGATTGCGCTGGGCGCGTTATCCCGCAGGGCGAATCCCAACCCCCTCCCCGGAGCCCACGGCAACTTCCTACATCCGAACTAGGGTGCCCCGATCCCGTAGTGAATTCGCTGGACGTCCAGTTCTGATAATGCACTGACACCAGCGCGGGCTAGGGCCGAAAGTCCCTATTTCGCACAGCCGTGTCGGTCGAACGGTGTATTGACCCGGTTTCGTTGGGGCGCAGTTTATTAGCTGCATCACCGCGGCGGGCGTGGATATGTGTGACGCCAGGTTTGTCTGGTATTAGTTTCAACTAACGTGCTTTGAGGCGGGCGGCGGGCCGAGGAGTAGAGGTGTTGTCATCCGCTTGAATGAATCTCGGCCCCTCCGACGCGTTGATCGGGCAACGTGTCGGAGGCGAGGTGTAATTTTGGCAGCATAGTTCGATGTTCAAAGAAATGAGGGGGACGGGCGCGCGTGGTCGACGCCGCCGATTCTGATGTGGCCGCGGTGCCGTCTGCTGGGCGACGCCGGCGTCCGCGGTATCTGTGACTCACTGTGCCGCTTACTGTTTCATCATCGCTCGTGTAACGCTCGTCGCAATGTCGCGACGGAATGTTCGATCACCACACCTGGTTCCCCGTGCGTCTGCGCCCTATCGCGAGAGAAATTTGTGCCTCGATGACCAATCCCTTCGACTTCAGCGATTACGACACCTCTCGGGATCGTCCGTCCACCGACGCATCCTCGTCGTGACCGTCCCCGTCGCCTACACGGCGGGTGAACGGATCGTCGGAATCCCGGCCACCGTCGAGTACCCGGGTCTGCTGCGCATCGAGTACCGGCTGGAGACGAAGCGGTCGCCGACCGGGGACGCCGCCACCGCCGTCATCCGGCTCGCGTCCGAACTGGAGTTGCCGACGGCACCGCCGTTCGTCGTCGTGTTCAACGCCGGGCGGCTGCCGCTCAGCGCCCGCGACGGCGAGCCGCTCGAGGTCCGCGGCGACGGCCAGACCACGGCCGGGGCCCGCAGTTTCCACCCGCGCGGTCTGCGCAAGGAATTCGGGCAGCCCTGGACGGCCGACGTTTCCGGCAGGGTCGGATTCCTACGCGTCTTCGCCGATGTGCGGCCGGATACCAACCGGACGCTCGCGCTGATCGATCCGCCGGTCGATCAGCTTCGCCTGCTCGACGTTCCGCCCGGACCGGTGGAATGAGCGCACCGCAGCAGACACCCGGACCGCCGCGGTTCGGTCAACTCACCTACACGTCGTTCGACGCCCCCGACCGAGGCCGGGCGGGCGGCGGCTGGCAGGTCAAGGACGTCAGCGACGGCGTCAGTGCCGCCGAGCAGGAATTCATGCGCGCCGGTGTCGCGACCCGATTCGACTCGCCGCAGGCGCTGCCGCAGTTCCCCACACCGGCCGACATCGCGGCACGACCGCGGCGCCTGGTGTATGCGCAGACCGAGACCGGCGGCTGCTACTGGCACACGGTGCCGGCCGGCGCCGACGCGTCGGGGCGGCCCGGCAACGTCTTCGCGCACGTCGTCCTCGACCGCGCGCCGGACACGGCCGTCCGGTCCATCGCACGGTGGGGTTCACCCGATTGGCTCGCCCCGTACGGCGCGGACGCGGTCGCGGCCGCCGAACTCCCCGGCAGCGCACCGGCACCGTCCGGAATGATCGATCGTGCAGCAGTTCTCGACTTCCTGCTCGATCCCGGAACGTGGCGCGTCGGTGTGCTGGGCCTGCTGCTGGATGCGGTGGACCGCGCGATGCACGGTGGCCCCGGTGTCGTGCTGGGGTGCGCCGACGCGGAGAACGCGGCCCGGTGGATCGGTGCGGTCTCGCATTTCATGTCGCCCGGTGCGGCGCAGACATTCGGGTGGTCCACCTTCGACCGCAGCTCCACCGTCGTCGACACCCTGTCCCGGGGCGTGCACCTGGCCTGCGTGCCGGCGCGCGACGCCGTGGACGCGCTGGACGGCTCTGTCGTTCTCGGTGAGACCGACACCCCCGACCTCGGCGAATGGGGCGGGGAACCGCACCGGACGGCGACGGGGCAGCTGGTGCCGGTCACGGCGTGGTCGGTGCTCGCGCAGACCGTGCTCGTCGACCCCGGCAGCGCCCGACGCGCACTCGACCACCAGGACACCCTGGCCGCCGCCGTGGGGGATCGCGACCTCGCCCGCGCCTGGCCGCTCGCGATGGCCGTGCTCGCGAATCCCGAACTGCACGACGCCCTGCCCGAGGCCACGGCCGTCGTGCTCGCGCAGTCGCCGGACACGCTGTCCGCGTTCCCCGACGAGCTCGCAGTCGTCGCGCATGTGGTGGACGAACACCTGCCCGGAAGCATGAGCGAGGCGTGGCGAGCGGTCGCGGACTGGCAGCAGGGCGGCCGGCCTGCACCGGTGGTGTGGGACGTGGCCGGACGGGTTCTCACCTATCGGGCCCTCGCCGACCGCGGTTGGATCCGAGCCTCCGGCCCCGCCGAATTCGTCCTGTTCGCCACGTGGCCCCCTTCGGAGGATCTCCAGCGGGCAGCCGAGAAGGCACTGTCAGCGCTCCTGACCAGCCAGGCGGCCGATCCCGCTGCGACCGCGCACGACGCGGTGAAGACACTCGATCTGCTCCTGCACGCACACCTTCTCGGCGACTCCGGGCGCGACCTCGTCGCCGAGCTGCTCGACCGGGTCGTCGTCCCGGTGCTGTGTGATCACGAGGCGGGACCCGCACTGGTTGCCGGGCTCGGCGCCGTCGGAACCGACACCTGTCGGCTGCTGCAGTCGGCCGTGGTCGGTCACCCCGATTTCGCCGGCCGCCCGCTCGGCGCCCGGCTCGCGCCCGACGTCCTGCGTTGGCTCGTCGACGAGGTCCGGGTACCGACCGCCGAGGAACTCACTGCGGCGCCGTCACGCTGCGCCGAACCGCTGTGCGCCATCGTCGCCGACGCGGTGTTCTCGGTGGTCAAGAGCGGCACCGCGGTTCACAAGAAGGCATGGGAAGGTTATGCGTCGCTGGCCCTGTGGCGGTCGCTGTACGAAGCGAGCGCGGGCGGCTGGACGCCCAGCGACGTCGATGCGCTCGTCGACGCCTACGCCTGGACGGTCGCGCAGTGGTGCGAACTCCTCGGCGCGTTCCCCGATCACGTCGCACCGCGATTCCTGTTGCCGGTTCTCGTGCTCGAGCAGTGGGGATCGGAGGTGGAGATGATCGTCAAGCACCTCGACGCGAACCGCGGCGGTGCCTCGGTGGTCTCCGGCGCCGCGCACCCCGTCGACGCGCTGGCGGTGTCGTGGGCGCTCATCCGGGTGCAGGATCAGTGGGACCGGATCGACGATCCGCGGCTCCGGCGCGCGCTGGACCGGCACGGCTGGCCGGTGCTGAAGGACTACGGCGACGCCTGCCCGGCGCAGCTACCGCAGGATCTCCTCGTCCGCCTGGCCGTGGTCGCGGTCGCCGGGTTCCAGTTCTTCCCGCCGCACAACGGCACCTACATGCCGACGATGCCCGCGAGCCACGTCGACGCGTTGGCACGGGCGGTGGATCAGAACTCGGATTTCGCGGTCACCGCGCTGGTCGATCTGGTGCGGAGCGGTGCCCTCAACGAGCACTGGGTGATCCGGTCGGCGGTGCTCAGCTCGCCGGCGGCCCCGCACATCGAATCGGTGCTGAACCGCGAAGACCTGCTCTGCCGGCTCCAGGTCGGGCCGGCGCAGGCGCGACGGTCGCTGCTCGAGCAGGTCGCGTCGATCGTCATGGGGGACGGTGACTACCGCGGTCCCGTCGGCATCTTCGAGGTGTCGGCCTCGCTGCGCGCCGAGATGCGCGAACGCCACGACGTCGCCGATCGATTCCGGGCCGGGGACGCGTATGCGCGGTTCGCGTCGAGCTGGCTCGAGGACGTCGAATCAGGATTCGTGCTGCTCGCTCACGAACGGTCGGGCCGGCGATGAGCGGGACGACAGTACGCATGCGCAACGCATGCAGGGGAAAGGGATCGAACTGATGTCGGGATATGTGCTGAACGGTGCGGGCCGGGTCGAACTGCCCAATCGGCCGCTCGCGGTCACCGTCGACGCGGTCACCACGGCCGTCGCGGTGCGCGCCACGCTGCCCGACGGCAGGCCGGCCGAACCGGCGCTGTATCCGCGGGTCGGACTGCTGATCCTGCCGCGGGTCGACACCGAGATCGTGGTCGTGGCCCGGCCGGACGGCGAGACCGCGGCCTTCCCGGACGGGACGGTGCTGCAGGTGACGATCGGCGTCGACAGCAGTCGCGACCTCGACTCCGAGCGTGCCGAGCTGACCCCCGTCGACGTGTCGGGGCTGCACCAGGTGGAGTTGGCGACGATCGCCCCCGCGGGGCCGCGGCTCGCGATCACCGCCCGCCGCACCGCCGTCGACGTGTCCCTCACCGATGTGGGCTCCCGTGCCCGGTCGGCCGCGCGCAGCGCCCTCGCGCTCGACCGGCTGCTTGAACCGCGCCGCTTCGACGTGGAGGTCGACGTCGACACCACCATGTCGATGCTCGCGCGCATCGACGACGGCAGCATCCGCACGGTGATCGACGTGCTCGCCGGGGTCGCCGCGGTCGTGGGCACCCGCGAAGAGCTGGCCGCTCGGCTGATCGGCCACACGGTGACCACCCTGCCGGTCGCCGAACTTCGTGACGTCGCCAATCAGGTTCAGGCCGAACTCGACTCGGCCGCCCTCGGGATGGGTTTCCGTTCGGCAGCCGTCGACCGGAGTGAGCGCGACACCCGCACCCTGGCATTCACGGTTACCGATGCCGTGCCCGCCGACTGGCACGGTGCGTGCACCGACGCCGTGATCCGCCACCTCGTGCTCGTCGGTGACACGGCCGAGAGTGGGCCCGGTGTCACCGCGGTGCCGCCCCGTGCGACGCCCGAGCTGTCGAGTCTGTCTGTAGTGGTGACCTCGCTTCTGACCGATGTGTCGGCGAGCTTGTTTTCGGAAGGCGTACGACGATGACGAAGTGCCCGCGGTGTTTCACGGCCCTGACCGATGACCGGTATGCGTGGACGGCGGTTGCCCCGACGGACGTCGAGGTCGACGACGTCGCCACCAAATATCACGGCAGCCAGGTGCGGTCGGGGAAGGTCTTCGAACTCCAGCGACCCGCCGACGCCGCCGACGACTGGGCCCCCGAGGACGACTACGCGACCGGCAAAGCCGGCGGGCCCGCGGTGGAGGTGTGCCCGCAGTGCCACTTCCGGCTGCCCGCCGGGTGGCGTGACGGTCGCGTCGCGTGCATCGCGATGGCCGGCGCGCGTGCCACCGGAAAGACCGTGTACATCGCGGCTTTGGTGAAGACGCTGCAGTTGCTGGGGGAGCGGCTGAACCGGGTGGTGGAACCTGCCACCGGTGAGACCGAGGTGAATTTCCGCGAGCACTACGAACGCCCGCTGTTCGAGGAGCGCGGCATTCTCGAGTCGACGCCCGCCTCGCACACCGGCAACCCGTATCAGCGGGAGCCGCTGATCTTCAGCCTCGGCCCGGGCCTGCGGGACGACACGCGGCAGTACCTCGTGATCCGGGATGTGGCGGGGGAGGACTTGGAGAACCCCGGCAACGCGGACGCGACGCACATGCAGTTCTTCGCGCAGGCCGACGGTGTGGTGTTCATGTTCGATCCGCTGAAGGTCGAATCGGTGCGGCAGCAGCTGCACGACCTGGTGCCGGCGCAGGAGCGCGTCGGCGGCGACCCACGGTCGGTGCTGCGGACCGTCCTGTCGATCATCGGGACCGGGACCCCGAACTTGGCAGTGGTGTTGTCGAAGTTCGATGCGCTGCAAGCCCTCGAGCGCGTCGAGGGCAGCGACTGGAGCGAGATCATGTCGCAGCGCGGCGCGGCATTCCTGCGCGACCCGAGCCTCCAGCGCGCGCCGTACCACGAGGTGGACGGGCAACTGCTGCACGAAGAGGTCCGCAGCCTCCTCGACAAACTCGAGGCACGGTCGCTGGTGATGTCGGTGGACCAGCCGCCCGCCGGCAACGCCCTGCCGAGTCGGTTCTTCGCCGTCTCGGCGCTGGGCGAATCACCCGTCGGTGATCGCCTCCACGACAGCGGGATCTCACCCTTCCGATGCCTCGACCCGGTTCGCTGGATCCTCACGCAGCGGGGGGTGTGGGTGTAGTGCCCGATGCGATTCGCACTAGGCTGTCGGGTGCCGGACAGCGGTTGCTGCCCTGCTTCAGGGCGTGGATTGTCACCGAAGAGTGAGATATAGGGTATGAGCGACGATTTCGACTTTCGGCTTCGCGAAGCTGCGATGGATTGGTTGGCTGTCCGAACCAACGACGGAACAGATCCGATCAGATCGGACGAACTTGCCGACTTCCACTTCGAAGGTGCGCGATTTCGATTGATGGACGCGCAGCGCGGTATTCGAAAGCCGAAGGAATTGTCCGCGGCGTTGTCCATTCGTACGGTCTACAGCCCGGATGGAGCATCTCGTCCGTACAAGGACGAGATGGGCGATGACGGGTTGATTCGGTACAAGTGGCGTGGGGACGACCCTTATCACTCCGAGAACCGAGCCTTGCGCAGTGCGATGGAGCAGGAATTGCCGCTTATATGGTTTTTTGGCGTCGGCGTGGCGACATATCAGCCGATTTACCCAGTTTATCTGGTGGCCGAGGAACACGATGAGCATCAATTCGTTATCGTTCACGACGCTCTTCGTGGATTGGTCACTGCCAGTGCGCACGTTGAGGAACGGCTTCGCGAATACGTGATGGCTGAAAGTAAGCGGCGCCTGCATCAGCCAGTCTTCAGAGCGACTGTGATGCGAGCCTACGGCACGCAATGTGCCGTGTGCGCGCTGCGACATGGTCAGTTACTGGACGCGGCCCACATTGTGGCGGACAGCGAGGAAGCGGGAATTCCCGTCGTGAGGAACGGGTTGGCACTGTGCAAGATTCATCACGCAGCATACGATGCGAGAATTCTCGGGATCCGTCCGGACCTTACGGTCGAGATCAGGTCCGATCTCCTCATAGAAGTTGACGGACCGATGCTCGAGTACGGACTGAAGGAACGGCATGGGCAACGCCTCATGGTCGTTCCAAAGGCTAGATCCGAGAAGCCGGACCCTGAGATGCTACTTCAAAGCTACGAACGCTTCCTGACAGCAAGCTGAGGCAAACCAGCTTCGGCACGTCAGGTATCGGAATCTCGATACGGTAGGTGTGATCACTCGCGTCTCGGGTGTCTCCCAACAACCCATTGTGGTGGTGGCCATGTCCGCGCCGTTCTCGACATCTGCTTGAAGTACTGTAGGGCGGCGAGTTTGCCCTGGCCGCTTCGTATTGTGAATCGCGCGTCAGTATCGATTGGGAACGGAAGCGGCTCCACGGAAGAAGGATTCGGCGCGCCGGTCGGCGAAGTTGCGTCGGCCGGCTGCTGAGGTATTCAATTAAGTGCGCGGGTCACGGAGCCTTGCAGAACTCGGTGAGGATCCTACGCTGGATACGTAGGAGCTAATGGCTTTGCGGAATGTTCGCCCAATCGCAGCTCTCCCAATGGCGGCGCAGAGCGTCGCGATCCGGGTGATGGCTGGGGTTCGAGGGCAGTCTCAAAGGCTTGCCCTCGTGACCTCCATACTCCGTGTGAATTAAGTCCGGTCCGACCCGAATGCACAAATTCTGGTCGATGGTCATGCGTTGGAGATCGAACAGCGTGTGAATATCAGCGCGAAGTAACAAGCCGTTGGTCACGTGATTTGTGTGGACACCGTAGTAGCGGTCGATGTGTGCAGCCTCCAACACGGCGAGAACCGTTGATCCAGTAACTGCGCAGGTGCCGTCGTAAGAACTGATCAAAGAGTTGCGAAATTGGCCCTGCCCTTGACGTACTGCGATGTCTCTATGTGCACGTTTGCGGAGATCGTCGCCGGGCGCATAAGCAGTGAGTCCGTCTGGAAAGGCCCGATCGATGAAGGGCTCGTTTCCGAACAGCCCGCGTAAGTATGCCTGCCCTATAGGGTCTTTCACCTCGATGCGACCATTGCTCGCTGGGACGGTGATTCCGGCAGCCGCGGCCATCTCCTTCCATGGTGGCTGTCGCACCGGTGCGGAGCTCTGCACCTCCAACTTGAAGCGCCACCGGTAACCTCCGGTGGCCACATCGTGCCAGTGCGCAGGCGGATGGGACGAGTTCAACTCAAACGTTGCCGAGGTTGCTCGGGCCCATCCGATGAGACCGGTGCCGGCCATCCAAAAGAAGACATCGTCGGCCGGCTCGATCCTGGTGCGTGGCCGTGTATCCCAGAATCCATCCTGCTGCGCAAAGTCCCAGTGATCGGGATAGTTCTTCGATATGACCAGTACCCATGTAGCCAACGCTCGTGCGCCTATCCGGTATCGCACCGGGTGGAGGCATGTCCTGAAGTGGAAGCCTGTCGGGCCGTGCTCGTCTGTGCAGTGTTCGATTCGGTGTGCTGTGACTCAGTTGGTTTCGCTCACCAAGGCGCGGAGAGCGTCCTGTGTCTCTTCGTCCGTCGAGTAGATGACTGTGCCCACCATCCCGCGAGTGAGGAGCACCTTGTAGACGTTGCGTACCAGTCTGTTGAATCTCACATCGTCGACCCTTTTCGTGTTCCGCATGTCGGGGTCGCGATTGGCGGAGCGAACAGTTTTGAACTGGCCGTCGCGCCACACGAGATCGGGTCCGAGGATGACGCCATTCCAGTCGTACTCGAATCCCTGCGCGGTGTAGACGCAACCGACCTGGTCGAATCCGCCCTCCTCGGTGGCCCACAACGGTGCTGGTGGTGCGGCTCCGACACGTCTGTCACTCTTACTGTTCCAGGGCCGTGACCAGTTACCAATCTGGACATCGGCGGGAAGTGAACCGTCCTTGTTCGGGTCACTCCACGGCCAGCAATAGCCGGCCGTCATTCGGGAGGTGTAGCCGCGCTCTTGTTGCTGTGAGAGGAGATGTTCCAGTTCCTGCGGTGTATCGGCGACGCGAACCGCGAACTGCGGATCGCCTCGCCACGGGTAGGGGCCACCCTCGACAAGCCCGAGGAGGCGCTTTACCCACAACACGTACTCCTCACTGCCGCCGCAACGGAATTGTTCGCCGAGGTGGACGTGCTGCGTCTCGAGGCCGATCGTCTTGGCGTGACGCTGGATCTGTTCGAGTGAACCCATTTCGCCGGGACGAACCACCTGATGTTCATCCAGGAGGAATACCGGTACGCGTGCAGCGGCGATCAGCTCGTCGATCTGGGGGCGGTCGGTTCGCAGTTCCGCCTTGGTGTACCGGTCAACGGACGTTTCACGGATGCGGTGGGCCTCGTCGAGCACAAGCACGTCGAGCCCATTGCGGTCTGCGGTCATGAACTGGTTGAAGTACTTGAACATCTTCTGCACTCGAGGGGCGCGTGCGCCGGCCACCTTGCGGAGAGTCTGCGTGAATGATCGGGACCCGGTTGCGTGCAGGACCGTTCGGCCACGTCGAGCGAGTTCACCGACGAGTGACAGCGCGATCACACTCTTGCCGCTTCCCGGCCCGCCGGTGACCACGATGATGCGTTTTCCGTCGTTGGCCCGCGCCTGTTCGACGGAATGCAAGACCAGGTCGACCGCGAGCTGTTGCTCGCCTAGCAGATGGAACTGTGGTCGGTCGCGGACTTCGGCGGCTGCAACTTTGAGGAGCTGTTGGGAGGGCGCAACCGCGGAGCGGATCAGAGTGTCGCCCGCAGTGTGGCCCGTCGTCGCGGACAAACGCGTCTTGAGAAACGTGAGCATGTCGCCCCGGTCCGCTGCGGTGAAGAGCCGCGCGGTGGCGGTGGCAGGAAAGGCTCGCAAATCCGCAACTGCACCCGGATCTGTGGCGTTGTGGAGGTACGCGATTCCTGCGAGCGCGTCAGGCTGGTCGGCGAGGGTTTTTGCGAAGTCGGCGAGGTACTCACAGTAGGCCTTCACTTGCGCAACGGGGTGCAGCTTCGGACCGCCAGGCATGCCTGGCACTTCGACGAGTTCCGCGCTGTTCTCGTAACGATAGGCTGTAGACCACTGTTTGAGTTCGACTACGACGTATGACGGCGCGCCTGTTTCCGGATGAGTGCCGGCCAGCACGACATCTGCTCGCTGCGAAGTCAGCGGGAGGTGGTACTCGACAAGCATCTCCACGCCGCCCAGACCCGCGTCCGCCAAGTCGCGGGCCAAGACAGGAAGACTGCGGCTCCAGGACTTCTGCTCGGCTTCGCTGGCACGGTGGCCGGTCCTGAACAGCATTTGTTCCAGTAGCTGTTCAGCCAGGGACTCGGGATGAGCCATGCCGACAATTCGGTTGGCAGAGGTACGAAGCAAGGTCACAGTGGGGTCCCCCGGGCAGCACGAATCCAGTCGTGCGGGTGGGGGCATGTCCGTAGCTGCGAATCGCAGCGGAAGTCCGTCGGGCCGCAACACTCAGATTAGCCGAGTTGCGTCGGGGGCTCGTGCAGCGGTGTGCCATGTCAGCCGAAGGACCCGCGAAGTCCCAGGAGTGGCTGCTTCCACCAATTGGCCGCCAACACGCCACGTTCGGACGAAAGTGTCCATCTCTGTCTCGGACGCGGCTCGCCGTGGACACAGACCGTGTGGTCAGTGGCGTTGGGACCGATACTGTAGGCGACTATCGGACACTGGGTGGCCTGCCTTTTGTGGGACGCTCGGCGGTGACCAGTTCGGCAACACCATCGCTCGCGCCCGCACCTCCGACGTTGCTGGCAACTGCCAGGCGGCAGTGGTTGGCGCCGCGGCCCGGACGTAGCCCCATGTCCGCGATTTCTCGCGGCCAGCAGGGCGCCAGCGCGACGAGCGGCATCAGCCTTCCCCCAGTTCTGTGTACTTCGTCGCCCTGCCCCGGGACTCCGCTTCCGGGTACTTCTTGTCGTTCAGCTCGACCTTTTTCCTCACGACTTCGGCGAGGTCGATATCCAGGACCTCAGCCAGCCGCAGCAGGTAGATGAATACATCGGCGACCTCTTCCTCGACATGCGCACGCGTCTTCGCATCCTGACCGACGGATGCGCTTTGCTCGGGAGTCAGCCACTGAAAGATTTCGGTGAGCTCGCCGACTTCGCCGCTGAGTGCCATCACAAGGTTCTTCGGGGTGTGGAATTGAGACCAGTCTCGGCGCTCGGAGAAGTTCGATACCAGTGACTGGAGATCTTCGATTCCCATGCCGAATTCTTATCACGCTCATCGGTTGAGCTCGACCGGGCACGACAGGCGGATCTGGAGGCATGCTTCTCCAGGCGATCCCCGCGAGCGAGATGTGAAATCTCCGGAGCTTTGATCGACAAGTGCACGTCGGCGGCGGACACGTGCTGCGGGCGCACGACAATCGGCGGACCCGAAAGGATGAGTGCTTTGCAGGGGCGAGGGTGACGTCGACCCTGACTGTTGTTGACGGATGGTCCGCTTAACAACGTACCGTTGCGGAACACGTTCGATCGGTTCTGGCGTTCCGAACCACAGCGACACCAGTGACGTGGTCGCCGACCCGACGCGGTGTCGGGCGTCAAGCCGCAGTTGCTACCGGATCGTCAGCACCGGCGGAAACCTTTCGCCCGGATCGTGACGTCCTGTTGGGCTTCAGGGCGGTCGCCGGCGTGGATGGCAGGTGTTCCGGCGGGGCCGGCTCAGGCCGTGTGCGGCTCGTAGTCGCGTACCCCGCGCCAGAGAATTGAGCCGACGGGCAAGGAGGCGAACAGCCCTTCGGCCGCGGATGACGTCCGTCGATACAGCAGAGGGAGCCGCGTTGTACGTGCAATCTCGGTGAGGTGTGGTCGCTCGAGCGCTCGGTCGACATGGGCGCGAACCGGGATGCTCGCCGACTTGTCCAGGTTGCACCGGCTGTCTGCCGCGACCAGGTTGGCGACACCGTCGATCGGGATCATCGACCAGGCCACCACGTGGTCGATATGGACATCGCCGGCCATCCGCCTGTCGCAATAGAAGCAGAGGTTGTTCTGGAGATCACGCAAGGGTTCCACCAGGGACCGCAGCGCTGTGCGATCCGTGCCGAACAGAAAGCCGTCCAGGTCCTCCCCGTCGAGTTCAGCGCGGTTGAAAGTGACGACGTCGTGGGTCCACGTGGTCCGGATGAAGGCCCGAAGTAGCGCGGAGGTGCGGCGCATGCCCTCCGGTATGCCGGGCCGAAGTGTGATCGCGCCGATACGGTCGACGTCGCCCACCGTCATCTTCTTGTGGAAACCTGATGCGTCGAAGAGGAAGTCGTCACGAGTGTCACGATCGCGCACGTGGGGGACCGTTTGAAGATGAGTGAGCGGTTGTTGCGCGACGGTAAGTCGCAGTGACCGGATGAGTCGTACGTAGTCTGGATGCCCCGCTTCGCGTGCGGCCTCCGCGGTTCTCAGATTCTCGGCGGCCAGCTGGATGCGAACGTCGGCGATCCGGTCCGGTATCGATCGGCCGCTCTTGTTCTGAGACAGTCGGCCACGATCGTTGAAGACGCGAACCTGAGGCCAGTAGTATGCCACGATTCGATGCGTGATCTCGTTGACAGGCACCATGAGACTGCCGTCCGGGGCGGGCGTGTTCTCCACGCAAATATCGACCAGCGCGAGCAACGTCGCCAACTTGTAAGTCGATTCACGACGCCCGGACTCGAGAAGCTGTACTACGCGACCGGCGACGTCGACGGGGTCGAGTGGTGTCACGCGCGCCACGTTACGTCAGCGGTCGGAGTGTCTCGGCGTCGGTCGTATCCGACGAAGTCGATTCATGTGCTCGAGAGATACGGTCAGACAACCGATACCGCGCTCGCGTCACGGGTGCTATCAAGTGAGCGGTGAACAGATTGCGAGGAGTTCAACCGCAGTGGGGGATGTCGGTACTGCTGGCTCAGCCCGTTCGCTTGCCCCACGTTCGGATCCGCACCCACTTCATCGAAGGAACGACTTCCATGACTCAGCCCCAGTACCCGTACGGCGACCAACCTCAGCAGCCGTATGGGCAGCAGCCCTTGGCGCATCCCGGTCAGACCTTCGGGCCGGGGTCGGGGATGCAACAGCCGGCAGCGTACGGCTACCACCCCGTCACGGGATTGCCGTACTCGCACAAGACGAAGCTTGCTGCCGGGCTTCTCAGTATCTTCTTCGGGTACTTCGGTGCCGGGCGCTTCTACGCGGGCCACACCGGGCTTGGGTTCGCGATGCTGATCGTGAACATCGTGCTCACGGTCGTCAGCCTGGGAATGTGGCTCTTCGTCGCGTGGATCTGGCCCGTTATCGACGGCATCGTCCTCCTCGCCGGCGAACCGAAGGACAAAAACGGACTCCCCCTGAGGTAGTACCGATGATGAAGCATTGTGTTTGGGTTGCCGTGCTTGCGGTCGTACTGACCGCGTGCGGTAACAACACGTCCGCGCCACCGCCCGCAGTTACGGCAACATCGGCGGCCCCTGTGCCAACAACGACTGCAGCAGCGGTTTCTCCGAGCCCGATGAATGCGCCACCACCGGCTCCGGTTGTCACGGTAGCCAGCGAGGCAGTGGCGACCCCGGAGCAGGTCAATGAGGAGCCCTTCGTCGTCGAGTGCTACGAAGGCACACCCGGACCGGCTCTGTGGAGCGACGGTACGACGTCCTTCTCGCAGTGGTGTTTCGATCAACTCGGCGGCGAGCGCTACCTAGAAGGCGAACGGCAAGCCAACGCGTTCGAATGTGACGGCGTCACTTGCCGTAATCCGTACACCGGCGGTTCGTACCCGGACCCGGCAGCGATTGCCTCGGATGTGGAAGTGCGAAGCCGAGCCGATGCCGAAGCGAGTGGCTGTGCGACCGGAGGCTGTCTCGAGGCCTACCGCGCATGCCGCGACGGTCTGGTCAGCGGAGATGGCTGCGCCTACTGGGGATTCTAAGGACTAACTGCATGGTGGTGCGGTCGGTGGTGGAGAGCGACTCGGGGCGATGCCTGCCATCCTGCTGATTGCGCCGGCTGTAGCTCACCGACAGGAGTGATCTTTCGCCCATCCGACGACCTCAGAGAGTTGTGGTCATTCTCGCGCGCCAGGTGCTCAGTACCACTCGGCTACTCCACCATGGCCTGAGCACGTCCCTCGTCTGCTTTGGCTGTATGAGTACGAACCGTCGTTGCATCGTGCGCTCGCGCCGGTCGGCGACGATCCGGGTACGGGTATGCAATTGCCGGCAGAATTTTCGTAATACCCCTCACCGCAGCCGTACCCTCCCTCAGGTTCGGGATCCGGCGCAGGGGCGGGAGCGGGAGCCGGCAGGGGCGGAGGTGGGGGAGGTGCGACCGGAACTGGTGCCGGCGCGATCGGCGCGACGCGAGTTAGTTCTTGTTGAACGGGAGGATTGGTAGGGGTTGGAGGGGGAGGCGCAATGGTTGTGGTCGGCTCGACGACGGGGCTTGGAGGTGGTGGTAGCGTCGCGCCACACTCACCCAGTACGCGCGCGATCGCGTCATGCTCACCTTGCGAGACCCACAGCCGATAGAGCGACTTGATATCGACCTGCTGGGCCACGTACGTGCAGCGGTACGACGAGTCAGATGGCAACCATGCTGAGGCGTCGCGCCGGGCCTTCTGCTCGAATGCAGTGGCGCCCACCGCCTGCAGGTTGCGCGGGTCGTTTGCCAGCGTGCGCAACTTTTGCTCGTCGAGCTGCTGCGCACCCTTCTGCCATGCATCCGCAAGGGCGACGACACGGTCGACCTGCACGTTGCCCGATACGTCCGCGTCGCTTGCGAATGTAAGCGTCTTATCCGAATAGGGATCCTCTAGTCGTCCCGAACGTACGGAGCATCCTCCAGAGCCCGATACGAGGACGACCTCTGTGAGATCCCGTCGCAGAATGTCATCGCGGGTGTCGCACCCATTTCTTCCGCTCTCGACCGCAACGTCGTCGGACCACGTCGACAGCCTGGCATCGTCAAACCCTGCGAGCGGCGCCGGCTCTGCGATGGCCAAGGTGTCGAGCTTCGCGAGTGCGGCGTTGGCTGCGACTGAACCATCGATGTGTGGGACTTTGGACGCGACCGCGAGAGGGCGCTCGACAGTCGTGGTCGGTGCAGATGTCGACGGAGCGCTCGTAGGTGCGGGGACGGACGAGCTTGCGATCTCGGCCGCCTGCTGGCTCTCGCGCATCTCGGGGTGAATCGCCGAGTCGAGGGCAGTCGAGGTTATGAACAACGCTGCCACCGCAGCGCCCCACAGAACTCTCCTCTTGACGGGTGACTTGCCCGGATTCTGTTGCTTCCATCCGCGAACGCGTGAAGGCCGAATGGTAGCGAAATACAATGCGCCAGCAGAGATCAGTAGTCCGAATACGTAAAATGCGATGCTGACCTCGCCGTCCATCGCAGCGCCGATGAGACAGATGAGGAAAAGGACTCCAATCAGTCCCACAACGACGCGAACGGCAGCCGACAGTGTGCGACGGAACCCTCCGCGGCCTTGCTGGTGAGCGTGTGAACTAGTTGCGGGATCGCGAGGGTCGTACATGATATCTCCGAGGCATTGCTAGCAGTGACGCGCAGGCGTTGTCCCTGGTTATCGCGCCTCTCGGTAGATCTGTTACGCGCAGGATCGGTGGGGCAATTTCTTCGAGCCGCTGCGTGAGTCGCCGCCGCGCGGGACGGTCCGATGATCTGAGCGACGTCAGCGCCGACCGTTGGTTCATCACAACGCAGGCCCTCCCGCGCCCGCGCCAGAAATTCGTTCGCTAGCGTTTCGAAGGACACCCTTCGCGGGTGTGATGCATTGCGAAACTATGGCTACGGCCTAATTTCCGCCTTGCTGCAATCGGCATTCTTCTTCGGTTGCTCCAGAATTCAGGCATTCGAACCATTTGCCTTGGATGTCACCGGATGTCGGTGGTTCGCCGCACATCTCACCACAGCGTTGGTAGTTCGGAACCGGTGAGCCGTCGGGCCAGACGCACCCACTCTCGTCGCAGGTGTAGCCCCGGCCCGAGGTAGTCCCGGGGTCCGACTGCTGCTCGGTCTTCTGTGTGAAGTAATAGTCGTTGCAGTCCTCGGTGTACATCAGGGTGCCGTCTGACATGTGGGTGGTGCCAGGCTCGTAGTTCTCGCTGATGTCGGCGCAGGCTACGACCGTGGCGCAAATACTTGTTCCACTCGACATGGGCGCCCCGAACTGATTTGTCGGTGCGGGCATCGGTTGGCTGCAGTCCACTGTTTCCGCCGGGGTGGCCTGGGGCTGAACCTCCGCGCTGGGTGGAGGTGCTGGGCTCGCTGCCGGAGGGAGTGTCGTCGCCGTTGTAGACGGCGGCGGCGTGTTGATGGTCGTCGTGGTGTCGACGTTTTCAGATTGCGAATTACATGCACAAAGCAGCAAGAAAGTTGCAAAGACCACTGCATACGCACGGCGACCTTTCGAATCCCACGAAACAGAATGCATCGCGACTCCCAAGACAAGTTCGACCGGATGAACTTTGATTGACGGTACGCGCGAGGGATCCCGCTGGTCCTGGGTCTGGGCGTCTGATATCGCCTCGCAACGTTGACGACCACGCGCTATTCGTTTCGTCTCGCTGGGTGGCACTATCGCGATGCCCGCGGCCGCTAGCGCGGTACGCGCATTGATCGCATATCTGACCCGGTCGGTCGAAAATGATTCAGGAACACGAATTTCAGCGATCGATGCACTGTGTCCAGGAGCGCCGTCGGCGAGAGTGGACGGGGGTCGTCACCACCTGCGAAAGCCCTCCCACGGCGACCGGACAGTTCAGCCCGGTCGCCGCGGGTGCAGCGTCACCGACCGGTCAGTGCCTGGGCCTTCTGCGTCAAAGCGACTGTCGCCGCGCGCAATTGGTCGGCGGATTGGAGTGGCTCCGCGTACCCGACGCGGGTGAACGCCTCGCCGCGGGGTGTGGTGACGCGCAGGTCCAGTCCGTAGCGGTCGGCTCCCTCGCAGGTGGCCGACTTCGCGTCGGGGAAGCCGCCGAGCGCCTGGGCCATCGCGCGCAGAGCGTCGGCGTGGTCGGCGTTGAGGTGCTCGATCGCCCGCCCGGCATGCGGGGTGATGGGGTCGGCCGTCGCGGCGGCGTAGGACTCTTCGGTCGCGGAGTCCATCCGCCCGTAGCCGCCGACCCACCGCACGCGCTGGACCCGCAGCACCCAGAGCGAGAAGTCGCTGAAGTCGATGTAGACGTGCGCCGCCGGGATGGCTGCGAGGTGTGCCTCGCGGGCGGCGGCGAGTTCGTCGCCTTCCGGGCGATAGACGTACCCGGCGAGCGTGATGCGGGTGCTGGCCAGCGGATCGGACGGCGGGTTCGGTGCGACGATCGCGATGCTGGCGCGGGGGTCGTGCGCGAGGTTGCGGCCGTGCTCGGCCATTTGCGACACGCACAACACGGGGGAGCCGTCGAGTAGGCCGTAGGTGACGAACGACGCCCACGGGTCGCCGTCCCTGGTCAGGCTTGCGAGGGTGCCGACATTGGTGGTGGCCGCGACCGTCCGGGCCTCCTCCGCAGCGGACGGGCGGGCCGGGTTGTCGACCTCCGACAGCGGCGGCGGCACGGTCGGGGCGTCGCCGGGATCTCCATGGTCTGTGTTGGTCATTCTCGGAACGGTACCCCGCCGCGAATTGCCGGTGGCATTGCCGCCCACCTGCGCTTACCGTTGAACTGAGGGCTCGATCGCCGAGTGGCTATGCGAGCGCGACCGGGTCCTCGCGAAGCGTGATCGTGGGTGATGCGAAATGACCGCGTTGGGCGTACTGGCGCTGGTGCTGGGTGTGCTGTTGATCGTCGTCGAGGCGCACGCACCGACCGCGGGTGTGCTCGGCGGGATCGGGGCGCTGTTCGTCGGCGCCGGGGTGTGGCTGCTGTTCACGTCCAGTGACACCGCGCAGATGATCGCCATCCCGGCCGCCGCGGGAGTGGCGGTGGTCGGTGTGGGTCTCGCCGTCGTGGGCGGCCGGAAGGCACTCGCCGCCGGGCACGCGCCCGTGCGCACCGGAATGCAATCCCTCATCGGATCCGACGCCACCGTCCGCAACTGGAAAGGCCGGCAAGGTCAGGTCGAGGCCGCCGGCAGCCTGTGGCGGGCGCAAACCCTATTCGGGGACGACGAGACCCCGACCGCGGGCGACTCCGTCGTCGTCGAGCAGATCCGCGGACTCACCCTCACCGTGCGCCGCCGCGAACCCTGGGAGCTGGAGATATGACCACCATCATCATCATCCTGTGTGTCGTCATCACCCTCCTCGCCGTCGTGGCGAGCAGCTCGATCCGGGTGCTCCGCGAATACGAGCGGGCCGTCGTGTTCCGGCTCGGCCGGCTGGTCGATCTGAAGGGCCCGGGCCTCGTGCTGCTGATCCCGGCGATCGACCGGATGGAACGGGTCAGCCTGCGGACCGTGACCCTGAAGATCCCCGTCCAGGAAGTGATCACCCACGACAACGTGCCGGCCAAGGTCACCGCCGTCGCCTACTTCCGGGTGGTCGACGCCGACCGGGCGATCGTCGAGGTCGAGGACTTCCTCGCCGCCACCCTGCAGATCGCCCAGACGACCCTGCGCTCGATCCTCGGCAAGGCCGACCTCGACTCCCTCCTCGGCGAGCGGGAACGCCTCAACGAAGACCTGCAGAAGGTGATCGATCAGCAGACCGAGCCGTGGGGCGTGAAGGTCACCACCGTCGAGATCAAGGACGTCGAGATCCCCGCCAACATGCAGCGGGCCATCGCCCGGCAGGCCGAGGCGGAACGCGAGCGCCGCGCCAAGATCATCAACGCCGAAGCCGAGTTCCAGGCGTCCACGAAACTCGTCGAGGCCGCCGACGTGATCAGCCGCAACCCCACCACCCTGCAGCTGCGCTACCTGCAGACCCTGAGCGCGATGGGCGGCGAGAACAACTCCACCGTCGTCTTCCCGATGCCCCTCGACTTGGTCCGCCCGTTCCTCACCGCGGCCAAGGACGCAGTAGCCACGGATGACGGCGACGAGCGCGCCCGGTTCGAGGCCCAGGCCAACCTCGCCGCGATGATTCCGCCCGCCGGGCCGGAGACACGCACCCCGCACCACGCACGAAACTGACGTGCCCCACCGTTCACCGTCCGGCCACCACGAGTACCCCGGGCGGTGACCGCGGTGCGCTTGGCTAGGGTTGGACAACCAGCAGGAGTCCACCCGGGCACCTCCCCGTCGGGGCGAGCGGAAGCGAGAGACCGATGAGCGGCACCGAGGCAGCCGACATACGGACGGCCGAGTATCCGCGACCGTCGCACTTCGTGCTGCACCTCAGCGACACCCATCTCGTCGACGACGACCTGCTGTACGGGGCCGTCGACAGCGAGGCCACGCTGCGGCAGATCTTCACCGAGATCGAGGCGTCGCACGCCCGCCCGGACGCACTGGTGTTCACCGGCGACCTCACCGACCGTGGCCAGCCCGGCGCCTACGAGAAGCTGCGGGGGATCGTCGAACCGGTGGCCGCGTCGCTCGGTGCGCAGGTGATCTGGGCGATGGGCAATCACGACGACCGCGGCCACTTCCGGCATGAACTGCTCGGGCAGGAAGCGTCGTACGAGCCGATCGATCACGTCCACGACGTCGACGGGCTACGCATCATCACCCTCGACACGACCGTCCCCGGGCGCCACCACGGCGAGATCTCCGAGAGCCAATTGATCTGGCTGGCACAGCAGCTCGCGGTCCCGGCGCCGCACGGGACCATCCTGGCGCTGCATCACCCGCCGGTGCCGTGCGTCCTCGACCTGGCGGTGCTGGTGGAACTACGCGGCCAGCCGCGCCTCGCCGACGTGCTCCGCGGCAGCGACGTCCGGTCCATCCTCGCCGGACACCTGCACTACTCGACGACGGCGACGTTCGCGGGCATCCCCGTCTCCGTCGCGTCGGCCACCTGCTACACCCAGGACCTCAACGTCCCCGCCGGGGCACTGCGCGGACGCGACGGCGCCCAGGGATACAACCTCGTGCACGTGTACCCGGAGACGGTCGTGCACTCGGTGGTCCCGATGGGCAGCTACGACACCGTCGGCGAATACGTCACCGCCGAGGAAACCGAGCAGCGGCTCGCGGCCGAGGGCGTGCGAATCCCCGACGCCGGCGAGCAGGCCGTCAAGCCCGTCCGGGTCTGATCAGCTGCTGCGCGGGAACTGCTCCCGGTAGGCCATGACGTCGGAGAGCCGGAACCGGCGATGGGTGCCGCGCATCTCGATGGGCAGCGCGCCGGAGTCGGCGAGCCGGCGAACATAGGTGTCGGAGACGCCGAGGACCTCCGCCGCCTGCGACGTGGTCAGCAGGTCCGCCACCGCGCCGAGCGCCACGCTCTGACCGTCGGCGAGGAGGGTGAGCAGTTCGAGGACGGCGTCCCGCGCGGAGTCGGGCAGCACCATCCCGTCGAGGGTGACGACCGGCGACCCGTCGAGGGCGGTCCGAAGCTCGGCCGCGGCCTTGGAGCCGAGCGCGGAAACGATGTGGTCGATGCTCATGTGGTCCACGATCTCATGAGACCCACCGGCGAGCCGTCACAGCGGTAGCCTTTGAGAATGGACGAGTTGCACCATCCCACTGCCTTCGAACTCGCGCGCGCCGACCAGATCGACGTGACACCGGAGATCGACGAAATCGGTGAATTGCTGCGCAAGTCCGGCCGGAAACACGCGGTCGACGACGAGGACGAGCCCTGGCGGCACGGCTACCCGTACGACAAGAAGATGACGCGGCGGCAGTACGAGAACCGCAAGCGGAAACTGCAGATCGAACTGCTCAAGTTCCAGGCGTGGGTGAAAGAGAACAGCGAGAAGGTCGTCATCATTTTCGAGGGCCGCGACGCAGCGGGTAAGGGTGGCGCGATCAAGCGGTTCACCGAACACCTCAACCCTCGTGGCGCGCGGGTGGTGGCGCTGGAGAAGCCCACCGAACGCGAACGCACCCAGTGGTACTTCCAGCGGTACGTGCAGCACCTGCCCGCGGGCGGGGAGATCGTGATGATGGACCGCTCCTGGTACAACCGGGCCGGCGTCGAACGCGTCATGGGCTACTGCACCCCCAACGAATACCTCGAGTTCACCCGCTCTGCGCCGGAGTTCGAGCGGATGCTGGTGCAGTCGGGCATCCACATCGTGAAGTTCTGGTTCTCGGTGGGCCGGGAAGAGCAGCACGCCCGGTTCGTCTCCCGCAGCACCGACCCCGTCAAGCAGTGGAAACTCTCACCCACCGACCTCGCGAGCCTCGACAAGTGGGACGCTTACACGGAGGCGAAAGAGGCCATGCTGTTCTATACCGACACCCCGCACGCGCCGTGGACCGTCGTGAAATCGAACGACAAGAAACGGGCCCGGCTCGAGGCGATCCGCTGGGTGCTCCACCGGTTCGACTACGACGGCAAGGACGCACGTCTCGTCGGCAAACCCGACTCGCTCCTCATCGGTTCTCCCGCAACGGTCTACGACGAGGGCGAGCGTCCGGCGGACGCGTTCCCCAACGTCTGATCAGGCCCGGGTCTCCCACGGCGCCGGGATCGGGAAGTAGTTCTCCAGGAACTGCGTCACCTTCCGGGTCCGCAACTCCAGGTCGATCTCGGGTGCGCTGCCGTCGTTGAGGCAGAAGAAGTCCATCGACCGTTTCGCGAGCAGCGAATCCATGTCGCGGAGCCCCGACTTCATGGTGGTGTCGACGTACTTCACCCGCGCCGCCGTCTGCACCACCGCGCGGCCGCTCATCAGGGCGTAGTAGTGATACAGCGAATTGGTCACCGAAATGTTGGAGCTGGCCCGGAAAGTGCTTGCGGCCGTGGCGGCGAACTCGTCGGGGAACTCCTTCTCCATCTCCTCCATCACGCTCTTGCGGAGCGGGGTGGCGGCGTGCTCGAGGTGCCGGGTGGTCATCAGCCCGAACCGGTCCTGCAGCAGCCGGCGGTTGACGCGGGCCGCGTTCTCGAAGCCGCTGCGCTCGTCGTCGTTGTGGCCCAGCCCGATTCGGGTGGTGGCCTCGATGAACATCGTGATCCCGCCGGGGGAGAAGAACATCTGCGGGCCCACCGCGCGGCCGAAGAACATGTCGTCGTTCGAGTACAGGAAATGCTCGGCGAGACCGGGGATGTGGTGCAGCTGGCATTCCACGGCCTGCGAGTTGTGGGTGGGCAGCACCGACGGGTCGGCGAAGAACTCCTCACTGGGCACGAACGTCACCCGCGGGTCGTCGGCGAGCCACGCCGGACGGTCGGAATCGGTGGCCACGAAGATGCGGCGGATCCACGGCGCATACATGTGCACCGAACGCAGCGCGTATTTGAGTTCGTCGATCTGCCGGAACCGGGCGGCGGAATCGTCACCCTCACCGACCACATAGTTCTGCATCCGCTTCGCGCGCTGCGCCTGGAACTCCGCCGACGAGCCGTCCACCCAGGAGAACACGAGGTCGACGTCGAAATTGAGGTCCGACGCGTGGTCGGCGAACATGTTCTCGATGGTCGGCCACACCCGCCCGAACCGCTCTACGGTGCCGCGGACCGCCTCCTCCGACCGCACCACACGGCGGGTCAGCGAATTCTCCATCGGCAGCACGATCTCGTCGTCGCTGATCGACCACAGTTCGATCTGCACGCCCGTCGACGCCCCGTACGCCAGACCGCTCGTCAGGTGCACCCGCGGCCGGAACAACCGGAAGATGCGGGCCTTCGACGTCGCGGACAGCCGGCCGTCCGAGACGAGGACCGCGGGACCCTTGGAGTCGACGGTCTTCGAGTAGAACGGACGGTCCTCACACGCCGCGACGAGCGCGGCACGCAACGCCTTGCGCTGCGCCCAGTTGATCGCGATCACCGGGCGTTCGTCGTTGCCCCGCACCAGGAGGTACGCGATGCCGGCCGCGTCGAGGACGTCGCGGACGAACAACAGGTCCTCGACCATCGCCTCGTGCGGCGTCGTATGCGTGATCGCCAGTGCGAACCGGCCCTTGAACCGCACCACGTCGGGACGGTCCCGCAACCGCGACGACGCGGCGGCGGAGGCATGCGCGACAGCGTCGGCGGTCTCCTGCTCCGGAGGAACCAGGTACACGTCGTGCGGAGCAGAAGAATGAGTAATGTCGGGCCTTCCGGTGAGGGTCGCGAGTGCGAACAGTGCCAGTGTAAGCCCAGGTTGCGGGACGGTCAGTCGAGGACCGTGAAGAACGAGTCGCCGTCCTCCGCCGACCCGTCGATCTGACCGCGGTCGGTGCGCGAGTCCTCCACGATCACACCCTCGACGACGGAGGCGTGCTTGGTTCCGAACACCGGAATGTCGATCTCCTCGTCGTCGATGACCCGGTCGACGTCCTCGGTCAACTCGTCGTCGGGCAGATCCCGCAGCGACACCTCCTGCTGCTGCTCCAGCGGGGTATCGGGCTCCTCCTCGGACAACTTCTCGTCGAGCGACTCACCCTCGCGCTCCTCGTTCAAGGTGGTACCGAACCGGTCGGCCTCACTCCAGCCGTCGGGCGGATCGACGACGTCGTCGCCGTCGTTGTTGCGCACGTCGTCGGAGTCCAGGCTCTCGCTGGGGCTCAGCGTGTCACCGGGCCCGTCTTCGATACTCATAACGATCAAATGCCCAGATCAGGCCTGGTTGAAACTTCGATGGTCGAGGGCCATTGCGTGCTGTCACTGCCTGTCAGCGTCGGGGTCGCCGGACGATTCGGATGCCAGTTCCGCGCGAGTGAAGCCGTACCGCTCGATCGCTGCATCGAGATCTGTGCGCCGACCGGTGTCGGTCGCTTCACGAGTGAGTACCAGTGCGAGGTCACGGAGATCGCGCGGGCTCGTCATAGGAACACGATACCGATCTCTACGCAGTTCTACAGGCGCCAATCACGGCGTCCGAACAGCCAGTTCGCTCCGCAGCGTCTCGAGCGCCGCAATCTGCGCCGGCGACCACGGCGCCGAGTTCACGCGGCTCGAATCGAGTTGGACGAGGGTGGCGGTCACCTCGGCGGCCTGCACGCCGTCCTGCTCGATGGTGATCAGCAGCGTCAGCGACGTGGTGCCGATCCGGTCCAGCGTGACGACGACGTCCGCGTCGCCGGTGAACAGTTCGCGCCCGAAGTTGCTGACGACGTTGACGACGGCGGTCTGCGTGACCGGGTCGAGCAGGTCGCCGCACGCCTCGCCGATCGCCCGCGTCCACGCCGCGGCCGCCGCATCGTGCGCGCAGTAGAACGGCACGTGGCGGCTCACGGACTCCGGGGCATCCGGGCGCGGGTTGTTCCCCAGGGGGATCGTGTAACGAGGCATGGATCGGACATTACTTGCTGCCCGGACGGGCGTCGCAGTCGGAGGACGCCGATCGCAGGCCAGGGCCGAATGCGGCGAGCAGTTGCTCGAGCACGTACGGCCAGGGGATGCGCTCCTGCTCCAGTCGGAGATCACCCTCGCGCAAGCACTCCAGGGCCGCGGCTTCGGACCCGGTCAGGTGGGACACTTCGTTGAACGTCGGTGACTGTTCCCGGACCGCGAGAACCCGCCACCGATCCAGGGTGGCCTCATCCATCAACAGACTCCGCACGTGCGGAAGATGCCGGCGCAGACGGTCGAGGATGGCGAACCCGTGGCTATCGAGGTCGCCCCAATACCAGACTTCCGAGTGGGCCACCCACGGGACGCCGGCCAGTTCGTGCACCGTGTAGCCGCCGCCGTGCACGGCCACGGTGTCCGCCAGCGGAGGTAGCGCGTACAGGCCCTCTTTATTCTCGAGAATCAGGACCCGCGCCGGGTTCAGCGACAGCGTCGTGAGTTCCTCCAGTGAGGTGGCGAAGCGCCGCGGACTGCCGGCCAGCAGATCGGGATCGCACAATGCGACGTCGCGCAAGTGGGGAAGGCCCCGGATGCCGAGGTCGCGGCTGCCGCGAACGCCTTCGAGCAGCGTCTCCACCACGCCACGGTGACGCGCGAGCCATTTCGTGCCGACCCCCGGAACGGGAAGCTGGCGAATGAAATACCCGGAGTTCGGGTGGTCGCTCAACCACCGCGCAATGGTTGTCAGCCTGCCGAAGTCGTCGTCGTCCAGATCGAGCCACTTTGCCGCGGTCGCGGCAACCGCTGCCGACAACGCCGGGGTGCCGGGGCCCAGCCGGTCGACGAGGGCGTCGCGGCGCATCACCAGGGCGCGCCATTCGGATCCGCGGCCACCCTCGGACGCGATCTGACCGGCCCCGGCCAGCGTCAGCCGCACCGGCACCTCCTGGGTGCCGAAGCTCGGCCACCGCCGCGTCGCCCACTCCACCCGGCCGTCGCCGGTGTAGCCGCGCCAGGCGCGTACCCACGCGACAACCGTGTCGGGATCCTCGGCAATCTGCTGCTCGGACGGCGGATGCAGCGCCACCGTCAGCGAATCCTGGTCGGCGAGTGCGGAGTCGGTCAGCCAGCGCCGTCGGCGACTCGAGTAGGTGGTCTGCGCCTTCGCTGCGGCGGCGGGCGGCAGAACACACCGTGCACTCATGTGTCACTCACGTCGTCGAATTCGATGAGGCTGAGTTCGGTGTGCATCCGGTCGCGGATACTCACGGTCACGGCTCCGCCGATGTACTCCTCGAGTGTGCCGAGCAACTTCAGCGGCGTCGCCAGCACCATGTGGAAACCGAACTGCGCGAACACGTCCAACGCTCGGCGCGTGTACGCGGAGTCGGCGCGGTCGAACGCCTCGTCCAGGATGACCGTGCCGTAACGGGGAAGGTCGGTGCCGTCGGGTGCGAGCTGATACCGCAAGGCCGCTGCCAGACAGAAGAACACGAGTTTTTGCGCCTGACCGCCGGACAGCCCGGAGCTCGAATCGTGGTAGTTGCGAGCCTCTCCGGTGCCGTCGATCTCGACGCCGATGAATCCCACGTGCAGGCGAGTGTCCAGGACCTGCCGCTGCCAGCGCTGATCCGCGGGTTCCTTCGAGGCCAGCCGCTCCAGCACCGCCGCCATCCGCTCGAATCGCTCCTCGGCCGCGGGGCGCTGCTCGATGTCCCAACCACCGCTCGTGATCCGGGTCAGGTCGTCCAGAAGGTCGGCCGCCGCCGGCGACCGTCGCTCGCGGACGTCGATGCGCAACCACCGGTCGGTGTCGAACGCGGAGCGGCGCAGCGAGTCGTTTACCGGGTCGATCCGGGAACGGATCTCCGCCGGCGCCTTACGGATCGTGCGAGCGAGTTCGCCGATGTTGCGGTGTGACTGGTCGTGCAGCAGCTGGAAGAACCGATCTTCGTACCGGGGGAGACCGTCGGAGCGCAGCCGTTGGAGAATCGCCAGGGCGTCGTCGACATATTCGGCGTCGACCCGCAGCTCACCGCCGCGGGACTCCCACCGCGCCAGATACTGGGACAGGATCCGGACGATCGACGCGCCGGCGGCGGACACCGCGTTCTGCGCCTCACCCCTGTCCGTGCCGATGCCCTGGCCCACCTCGAACAGTGCCCTGTCGATATTCTCCGACGTGACGCGGCGCGCGAACTTCTGAAACCGCGCCTTGATCCGGGCGGCCACCGCATCGGGAGCCGTCTCGCCCGCGTCGAGTTCGGCCTGCGCGATCCTGGCCTCGAGTTCCGTGAGCGCCGTCCGGTGCACCGTCAACGCCGTGTCCGCCTGACGCCGGGCCGCGTCGGCCTCGTTCTCCGCCTTCTTCGCGAGCTCGAGGGCGGCCGACACCGCGGAATGCTCCGGGTTGTCCTGCTGCCAGGAGTCGAGGCGGCCGTCCACCGCATCGACGGCGGCCTGCGCGGCGCTGACGTCGACATCCGTCCACTGCGCATCGAGGATCGTCTGCGCTGCGCGATTCTGCCGGGCGATCCGCTGATCCTCACGGTCCAGCGCGTCGAGTCGGCTCGTCACGCCCGCGATCGTGACGTCGAGATCCGCGATTCGACGGCGAATGTCCTCGAGCTTGGTTTCGTTGTCGAATCCGAGAACCCACCGCCGTCGGTCGTCGATGCGGCTCCGGTCATCCTTCTCGTGCCGCTCCGCGGAGTGCTTGACCTGCCCGGCGCGTGTCACGGCGCGGGGGTGATCCGCGAAGCCGGCCGCCGAGTCGACGCACGCGTAGTCGTAGCGGTCGGCGAGATGGTGGTGGATCCACGGTGCGAGCGGACCGTCGGTGACCTCTACTCGGCGCACCAGCGACAGCGCCCCGGTTTTCGGCACCGTTGACGGTGTGGCGCCGACCCGCACCCGGCGATACACGAGCCGCGCGCCGAGATGGGTGGCGTCAACGGCCGCCGCGACCGCCGGATACACCTCCTCCGGGACCAGGAGGGTGCGGCCGAGGCCGCCGAGGACCCGTTCGATGGGGCCGGTCCACTCGGAGTGCTCGTCCCGGACCGCGATCAGCTCGCCCGCGAACGGCACGGCGTCGTCCGGCACACCCGCGGCGGAACAGATCGACTCGCGGGCGCGGAGCAGACCCGGATCGATGTTGGAGCGTCTGCGGGCGATGATCTCACGATCGGTGACCAGCTCGGCGCGCTCCTTTTGGGCGGCGCCGCGCTGTTCGGCGAGGGGATAGCGGTCACCGAACCGCTCCTCGTGGGTGGTGGACGCCTGACGCAACTGGTCCTCGAGTTGCCCACGTAACCGCGCGAACTCCTCGGCGGTCTCGGGAACGGTTCCCTCCCAGGCCGACACGGCCTCGGCGATCTGATCCCGCCTGGCGCGCACCCGCGCCAACGTCTTCAGTTCGGCGTCTCGTTGCGCGTGGAGGGTGGCCAGCCGGCCGCCCCCGACGCCCTCGAGTTTCACGGTCAGATCGAGGGTTTCCTGGCGGGCGCGTTCGGCTGCTGCCGTGGCCTCGGTCGCGCCCGACTCCAGCAGGGGAGTCAGGGCGCGGCGTTCGGTGCGATCACCGCACAGCAGCGACAACGTCATCTCGGCGTGGACCGTCCCGAGATGCGCGTTCTCCTCCTCCGTGTCACGCAGGGACTGCAGGCCGCGTCGCCGGGTGTCGGCAAGCTCGACGAGCGGTGTGAGCATCTCGACCTGAAGCCGTGCATCGACGACGACGCGGTGCGCCTCTTGCAGATCGTGGAACTGGTTGACCGCGCGCTCGGCCATCGCGAAAGTGCTCGGGGTGTCGAGCATGTAGTCGCGAAACAACTGGTCGAGGCTGCCGAGGCTCTTCGCGGACAAGGTGCGGTGCAGCAGCCGCTGTGCACCTTCCGTCGAGATGCCCAGGCGGGAGCGGAAACTGCGGGCAAACGGCGCGTACGTCGGGTTGACGGCCGCCTCCGGCCACCGTTTACGTATTCCCCGAGTGTCGATTCCGCGGGCCATGAACGCGCTGAAATCTGTCAGGTCGAGTTCGTGGTCGAGAATGAGGTGGAGGTGGCTGACATCGCCGGCCGCGTTCTGGCCCCGCCCGAGCTGCATGAGCTTGACGAGGGTGATCGGCGGATCGTCGGTGTCCGTGCGGTAGGTGAGGGCGATGCCACTCCACGTCGCGCCGGTGCGCAGGTACGAGGCGACCAGACCCTCCGTGTCCGCGCCTGCCTCCCGCCGCCACGCACCCCGGATGTACGTGACGAAGTTGCGTCCCGAGTTCGTGGTCTCCTGCGCCGCCGCGTTGAACCGCAGCTGATTGCCCGGGACCAGCACCGCCGAGATGGCATCGATGAGCGTGGACTTGCCGGAGCCGGAATTGCCGGTGATCAGGAAACCCTTGCGGGCCACCGCGAGGTCGTGGTGGCCGTGCAACGTCCCCCAGTTGACGACCTGCACGCGCGCGAGACGACGTTGACCGGGATGGATCACGGTGTGCCCTCCTCCAGAATCCGCCGGAACTCCGCTTCGACGAGCGCAACCTGTTCGGCGTCGAACAGTTGCCGCAACACCGGGGAGACCTCCATGCGATCGTCGGTCGACGTCTTCGTGAGCAGCGAATACTTGTCGAGTTTCTTCCACGACGCGTTGATGCGCTTCGCGTAGCCGGCGGGATCGGTGTCGCTCGCCGCGCGATACATCTCGAGCTGTTCGCGCAGTTCGTCGAGATCGACGATCACTCGTTCGCCCGGTTGCGCGCGCAGCAGACGTTGGCGTAACGCCAGCAGCATGACCGTGTCCATGAAGGTCAGACGCTCGGTGCGCAGCACCGTGGGAGTACCGGCGTCGCCGGTTTCGGCGGGGCGGGTGAACGCCAGTTCGTTGTCGTCGTCGATGACGAGCACGAGAAACACGTCGGCGAGCCGGGACCGGAGGAGGCGCTCGTCCCGGATCACCGCGCGCCACACTTCGGGGTGCTTGGACGCGGTGACGAGCGGGCCCTTGAGCAGCTGCACGAAGGCGCGCCGTGTCTCCAAGTCCAGTTCGCCGGTGTCTCCGGGGTAGTGGCCGCGGGTGGTCGGCTCGTCGCTCATGTCGGGCTCCCCGTGGGTTCGAATGCCGGCCGGGCGGTGAACTCGTCGGCCGCCGGATCGAACAGGCGACGACGGATCGTCGCCCGACGTGCGACGCCGGCGCCCGAGATCCAGTGAATGTCTTCGGTGCCGTCGATCGCGTGCCCGTGGTGAGTGGCAAGGACCATCAATCCCACTGCGCTCGCGAGTCCCTGAGTGGCGGGGTAGTCGCGCAGGACGTCACCGATCGTGGCGCGACCGTGCGCCCGCAGAGTGGCCGCGACGTTGTCGGACAATTCGTCCATATCGATCTCGGATTCTCGGACGAGCCTTCGAAGTTCGTCGAGATCGACAGTGCCGGCGTCATTGGTGAGCACCGGTTCGGTGACGAGGTTGTCGGCGGGGTTGTGCAGGCGAAGAGCTGCGACCGATTCGAGGGTCATGCCCACGCGCACCAGGTCGAGATCGAGCAGGTCGTAGGGCCGACGATGTTTGGCCACGGCGACGGCGCTCTGCTGTGCGCTGCGCAGCAACCGCTGCAGCCGGCGGTGTTCCTCGTAGTGGCGCGACTGGACGAAGTGACGCAGCGAGCGGGACAGTGAGGTCATCGTCGAATGCACCTCGGAGCCGGCCGTTTCCATCTCCGTCAGCAAGGTCCGGAACCGCAATCTCTGATCGGTGGTCAGCATGGCGGCGAACGGCCGCTGCAGCACCGCGTCGATCCACTCGTCGATCTGAGACGACCGGGCCGGATCGAGAATCATGTCGTAGAACGCGGTGAAGCTGCGACCGGCGTCGGAGTCGCCGATGAGGTCGACGCCGCGGAACACATCTCCCAAGGTGTCGCCGCGGTCACCGTCGTCGTCGAGGATGCGGGCCCGCAGATCGCGGTTGAGTTCCTCGAGTTCGGCGCGGACCCGGGCGAAGTCGGCAGGGACCTCCGAGGCCAGCGCGAGAATCTCCGCGGAACGCTCGACGGCACGGTCGCCGTCGAGGACCGGGAAGACCCCCGACTCCACCGCCGCGATCTGCTGATCGATCGCCGCCCGTTCGGTCAGCAGCGCGGTGAGACGAGTTTCCGTGCGGGGATCGGAATCCCGGGCCAGAGCCCGCAACTGGGTGGAGAGCGTGGTCAGGCGGGATTCGGTGGCCGAACTCGCCTGACTGGTGAAATTCGCGACGAACGCCATCGCGGCGAACGCGCCCTCGGTCGGTTCCAGAGTCTCCTCACGGGTACCGACCGCGGCTCGGCGGAGCAGATAACCGGACCGCACCCACTCGGTGCAATACGCCTGACCGGTACGCGGGAAGTCGAGGCCTTCATCGCGCATGGTCTGAAGGTCGGAGTCCAAGCGGGCGAACAGTTCCGGAGCCGGGAGGCGTCGGGTTCCGTGATCGAAGTGCCGGCCCAGCAGCGCCAGAATCGCCGGCGCCGTGTCGGCCCGCAGCAACGTCCACGCGGCGTGGTCCTGGCGCAGGCGAAGAAGCCGATGGACGTCGGCGGTGATGGACATCGGACTCCTCTCGTTTCAGCCGGTGATGCGTTCCCGGCCGCCGGTCAGATCCGCCAACTCGGCGGCCACCCGCCCGGCCTGCCAGCCGTGCGCATTGGTCACGGAATGCGCGATCGGGACGGTGGACGGGAACTGATCCTCGAACACCGATCCGACCGCCTCGGTCCGTTCGGCCATGATCGGCACCAGTTCTTTGCCGTACTGACTGGACGCGTCGCGGCCGGCCTGATCCCGGGCGATCGCCAGCCGTTCGCCCACCCGGGTGGCGAAGGCGAGCAGGAACGACCGACGGAAGCTGGGGGTTCGTTTCACCCGGTCGCCACCCGCCTCGCTCAGCGCGTGTGACGCCTGAACCAGGAGTGACGTGAACAGCATCTCGCAAAGGTCCAGGTCGATCGGCATCCCGACCATGCTGACGAGGCCGAACCGCTGATGCCAGATGACGCGGACGCTGTTGGTGTCAGCCACACAGTTCAGCAGCTGAACTTTCGCCTCGGGATACGGGTTGTCGACGAGCAGCCGGCGGGTGACGACCTGATCACGCAGCGAGGTGCGCGCGGCGGCATCGACGACGGCGCTGTCGATGGCATAGCGCGTCATCAGATCCTGCGCCTTCGCCGAGAGGGTTTCCGCCTCCTCTGCGTACGGAGTCGCTTCGGCCTTGGCCAGCAGGCCCCGGATGCGGGCCAGAATCTTGGGTTCGGGCCCACGAGAAGCGGATGACGAGGTGGCCATGCCCTCGCTCCAGTTCGCCGGGGCCGCGAGCAGCGGCGTCAGGGGTATCAGGTAGCTGCAGTAGCCGAGGAACGACAGGATCGCCGTCCACGTGTCGGTAGGGTCGGCGTTCTCCGAGGCACACCACGCGGACAGGTAGCCACGGGCGGGTGCACTGTCCGGTGCGATACCCAGCTCGTCGAGCTGCTCCCGCCACTGAGCCGGCGCGATCTTGCGCGCCGAGGTGCGGCTCGCGTGCGCGCCGATCACGGTGACCGTCAGCCGAGCCGTGCGCGCACCGAATTCCCGGCGCACCGCGTGAACGAATTCCGTCGGCTGCCACCCCGTGCCGAACACGTGGTCCATCGACCCGTCGAGAATCCGGGAGACCCACTCCAGGACACTGTCCGCAGACCGGGAACCGTCGAGATCGGCCAGCTGACGGACCGTCCGTCGCAGTGACTCGGGATTCGCCGAGGGCCCGTACGCGAACTCGATTCCGGCGAACACCAGGGATTCGGCGCCCTCGATGCCGGGACGGGGCGCACGCTGCTCCCGGGCGGTGCCCCGTTGCTGCTTCTTGCGTTTGCGTGCGGCGCGGTTCTGCTGACTGTTGCGGCTCAACTCGCATTCCTCACTCTCATCACTCGAACAGGCTGCGGATGTCGTCGGCGTCGAGGCTGGAGCTGAGCAGGGTGTCGGCGTCCATGACGCTCGCGAACAGCGCCGACTTCTTCGCCTTCAGCGCCATCACCTTGTCTTCGATGGTGTCCTTCGCGATCAGCCGGTACACCATCACGTTGCGGGTCTGCCCGATGCGGTGCGCCCGGTCGACGGCCTGCGCCTCCGTGGCCGGATTCCACCACGGGTCGAGGATGAAGCAGTAATCCGCTTCGGTGAGGTTCAGCCCGAAGCCGCCGGCCTTGAGGCTGATCAGGAACACCGGGGCGTCGCCCTCCTTGAAATCGCGGAGCACGTCACCGCGACGCCGGGTGCCGCCGTCGAGGTAGGCGTGCGCGATGCCCGCGTCGTCGAGACGGTCGCGGACCTTTCCGAGGAACCCGGTGAACTGGCTGAACACCAGCGCCCGGTGACCGCCGGCGACGACGTCGGCGAGCTGTTCGAGCAGTGCGTCGACCTTGGCGGACGGGACCTCTTGGTACTCGTCGTCGACCAGTCCGGCGTCGAGACTCAGCTGCCGCAGCAGGGTCAGCGACTGCAGGATCGTGAAGCGGTTCTTGTCGACGTCGGCGAGCAGGCCGAGGATCTTCTGCCGCTCACGCTGCAGGTGGGTGTCGTAGATCTTGCGGTGCTTCGCGTGCAGGTCGACATCGAGCACCTGCTCCTGCTTGGCCGGAAGATCCTTCACCACTTGCTCTTTGGTGCGGCGCAACATCAGCGGCTTGACGCGGCGGCGCAGCTGCGCGAGGAGTTCGGCGTCGCCCTGCTGCTCGATCGGCCTGCGGTAGTAGTCGGTGAACCGGGCCGGATTCGGGAACAAGCCCGGGGCGGTGATGGACAGCAGCGCCCACAACTCCATCAGGTTGTTCTCCATCGGCGTGCCGGTGATCGCCAGCTTGAACGGGGCCTCCAGCCGACGGGCACACTGGTAGATCTTCGACTTGTGGTTCTTCGTGAACTGCGCCTCGTCGAGGATCAACCCCGACCACGTGCACTCCGCGTAGGCCTCGAACTCCAAGCGGAACAGCGTGTAGGACGTGACGACGATGTCGGCGCCCTGCACCAGTTCGTCCAGCGGAATCTTGCGGCGTTTCAGGGTGTCGGCGATCGCGACGACCTTGGCGTCCGGGGCGAAGCGCGCCGATTCGGACTCCCAATTCGACACCACACTGGTGGGGGCCACGATGAGGAACGGCGGCGCGGCTGGATTCGACTGCCGCGCATGGCAGATCAGCGCCAGTGCCTGCAGGGTCTTGCCGAGCCCCATGTCGTCGGCGAGGATTCCGCCGAGCCCGTGCTCCCAGAGGAACGCCAGCCAGCGGAACCCCTCCACCTGATACGGGCGCAACTGCGCGTCGAGCGTGCCCGGGACGTCGACCTGGTGGACGGTGCCCGGTGCCAGCAGTCCGTCCACCTGCTGCCGCCACGCCTTCGCCTGGCGCTTCACGGTGCCGAGGGCCGCGAACTCGTCCCACAGGCTCGCCTGGAACCGGCTGAGCCGCAGCGACCCGTCGGCGCGGTCGTGGAGGGCGCGGGCCTCGTCGATCAGCTTCCGCAGCGTGTGGAGTTCGGGTTTGTCCAGGGAGAAGTAGGCGCCGTCGGGCAGCAGCAGTTCGGACTTTCCGGCGCTCAGCGCGGAGAAGACCTGGTCGAACGGGACGTCCCGGCCCTCCACAGTGAGCGTGACACCGAGGTCGAACCAGTCGGTGCTGCCGGTGGAGGCCCTGGTGGAGACCCCGATGGCGAGCGAATCGCCGGCCTCACGATAGTCGGCGCGGTCGCCGGAAACGTCGATGGACACGTCGGTCTTGCCGTCGAGCAGGGGCAGGATCTCGGTGGTGAAACGCATCGTGTCGAGTCCGTGCAGCGCCGTCGATTCCGGGCCGTCCGACCCCAAGCCGTATCTGTTCCAGTCGATGTCGAGTTCGTCGAGCAGGGCACGTTCGCGGGCGTCGTCCCGGAACTCGTCACCGGCGGTCCGGGCCGAGAGCGGAGTGCGGTGCTCGTCGTCCCCGACCGTGTACAGCCATTCCCAGTCGACGGTGACCTCGTGGTCGGGCAGATACGTGGCCCGCAACGTCAGGGTGGGTTCGGAGATCGCGGGTGGGACGAACGAGCCATCCGAGGAGATGACCGTGGCCAGATTGCGCAGCTTCGGCAGAAAGTCCGTCAGGAACCGGGACCGCTCGTCGTCGGGGATCTCGATGCGCGTGCGACGGCGCACCAGATCCTGCAGGGCGGCGTGCACGGGGGTGTCGAGCCGCGCGAGCTGGATGCGTTCGTCCGCGTCGACGTAGAACAGGCCGTGGCCGCGGAGCCCGATGAAGCCGACGGTGGTCGCGTCGACCCGTTCGCCGTCGACACGGATCACCGGCTGCACGACCAGGGCGTCGAGCGTGTCGTCGTGGGTGGCGTCGAGGCAGATCTCTGCGGAGCGGACCGGGGCCAGCGCGCCCAGCCGCTTGGAGGTGTGAATGAGCTGCACGCCCACCCGGGCCGCCTCGTCGAGGAGCGACCACAGCTGGCGGCTGGGGAAGATACTGAGGTTCAGATCGATGTTGTTGTCGCGGCGGTAGCGCAGGCCCCCGTCGGCCAGCAGGTGGATCTCGTGCAGCACGCGGATGTGCTCGGCGGGATGTTGAGACGGGCTGCCGAGCTTGTTCCAGGCCAGTCCGCCGACGATCCAGTCCTTGCTCCCGGGCTGGACGGGCCGCACCAGCAGTTGTGGTCCCGATTCCACCGCGGATGCCGACACCCGGAACTGGATGGCGAGAGGCGCACGCCGGGCGGAATCACCGAACGCGTCGAGGGGGTTCAGCAGTGAGCTGAGCGATCGGTCCCAGGTGGGTGCGACCGCATCCGGCGCCTCGGACCGCGCCTTGTTCATCGCTGTGATCAGCACGGCGGCGACATGCTTGCAGTTCATGGCGACCGGGCACGTACAGAGTCCGTACCGGTACACGGTGCGGCCGGCAGTGGACGTGACGAACGCGGTAGCTGCGTACGGTTTCGTCGCGGTGCCCATCACCTCGCCCCACAGCACCTTGGCCGCCGGATCCCAGGCCACCACGGACACCGCGCCGGCCTGCGCATACTGCGCGCCGCGGGTGAAGGTGGTGGTGCCGAGGACCGCCCTGATCGACGCCACGTCGACGTCACGGAACTCCGGTGGCAGCATGCCGACAGGGTAGTCAGTCGGTGCGACACGGTCGCGGCGTCCCCGCCGGCGGCCGGGGTGCGCAGACCGTCACCCCAGGGTTACTGGTCGCGCCCGCCGTGGGGTCGGAGACTTCGGTGCGTCGGGGGAAGTGCACAGCGATCGGAGAGAACATCATGGCCGAGATGGTCGAAGCACGGCACGCGCACCGCCCGGGTGGCGTCGCCAGAGGATTGATCACCGCGTACGGGCTGGTCGTCTACGCGATGTTCCTCGTCGTGTTCCTGTATGCGATCGGATGGGTCGAGGGCCTCGTTGTGCCCTACACGATCAACGACGGTCCCGCCGCCCCCGCCGCGGTGGCCGTGGTCGTCGACGTGGTGCTGCTGACGGTGTTCGCGATGCAGCATTCGGTGATGGCCAGGCCCTGGTTCAAGGAGCGCTGGACCAGGATCGTCCCGCAGCCGATGGAGCGCTCGACATACGTACTGTTCGCCACGGCCGCGCTGGCTCTGCTGATGTGGCAGTGGCGTCCGCTACCCGAGCAGATCTGGGACGTGGAGACGAGCTGGGTCCGCGTCGTAATCTACGCCGTATCGCTCGGCGGGTGGGCGCTCGTCTTCGCGGCGACGTTCGCCATCGACCACTTCGACCTGTTCGGACTGCGCCAGGTGCTGCGGAACCAGAGCGGAAAGTCGGATCCGCCCAGCATCTTCCGGACACCGATGCTCTACCGGATGGTCCGGCACCCGCTCTATGCGGGATTCGTGATCGCCTTCTGGGTGGCGCCGACGATGACGTGGGGGCGCCTGCTGTTCGCCGTGGGCACCACCGGCTTCATCCTGGTCGCAGTGCGGTTCGAGGAGCACGACCTGATCGACACGTTCGGCGACGACTACCGCACCTACCGCACGCGGGTGCCGATGCTCGTCCCGAGGTGCGGCGCGCGGCGGGGGTAGTCGTCACAGGCCGCCGGCGACGGCGATGGTCGTGGCGGTGACGTAGGACGCCTGATGGGACAGCGCCCACAGCACCGCCTCGGCGATCTCCTCGGGTGTCGCGACCCGGCCGAGGGGGATCCGTCCGGCGACCCGTTCGGGTCGCCCCGGGTCGCCCGCGGCCGCGTGGATGTCGGTGTCGGTGGTGCCGGGAGCGACGCCGACGACCCGGATGTTCGCGCTCGCCAGTTCCCGCCCGAGTCCCGTCGTGAGACTGTCGACGGCCGCCTTCGAGGCCGCGTATCCGACGTATTCGCCCGGTGCCCCGGTTCCCGCCGCAACCGAACTGAGGTTGACGATCACGCCGGGGCGCCCCTCCCGGACCCAGTGCTCGGCCGCCGCGCGGGCGTAATTGATCGTCCCGAAGACGTTGACGTCGAACACCTCCCGCAGCGACGCGTCCGCGGTGGAGAGGAAGGGGCCGACTGGCCCGGTGGTCCCCGCGTTGTTGACGACCGCGGTCAGTTGTCCGCGTTCGTCGGCTGCGCCCACTACCGCCGCGGCGAGTGCGGCGTCGCGCACATCGGCGCGCACGGCGGTGGCGCGGATCCCGCAGTGGTGCACGAGGTGGTCGGCGGCCTCGTCGTCGTTCTGATAGGTGAACGTCACCTGATAGCCGCGATGGACGGCCAGACGCACGACGGCGGCGCCGATGCCGCGCGATCCACCGGTGACGAGGATGTGTTCGCTCACCATACGAGCGTATCCGGGTGGGCGCCGTCAGCGCGTGGGCCTGCCGAACGTGATGCTCGGCGCCGTCACCGTGATCGACGCGATGCGGACCGCGAGACCGGGGGAGGGCGGCGGTTCGGCGTCGATGACGGTGGGGTGATAGTCGACCTGCTCGGGCGCCGGACGGGTCGACCCGAAGACACTCCGGACCACCCCCATCGGCGTGCGGGCGATCGCGTCGGCCGACTGCTGGATCTGCTCGAGCGTCCGGAACATCGTGTCGAAATTGTCGGACTGCCTGCCCGTGCTCACCGCCTCGACCACCGGCCGCATCGTCCGCAGCAGGAACACGACCTCTTCGAGCAGTTCCTCGGTGAGCCGGAGGATGTGGAACGACGTCTTCGCCACCTCGATCGGCACGGTGACGGTACACACGGCGACACGGACGGGACCCTCCGCGGCCTCGGCCGCCCTCCGGTACGCGTCCTCGATCACCGGGGCGACGCACGAGGGCACGAAGCGGGAAACGAATGTCACGGGTCGACCCCCTCGCGGCACGGCGACTTGTTTTGCCGGGGAGGCTACCGCCCCGGCGCGCGCCATGCAGGACGAGCGCTCACCCGGGCAGCAGGGCGCGGACGGCGTCGATGGTGTCGGCGTCGGCGGCCGTCTTGTCGGGGCGGTACCGCAGGACGCGGGCGAACCGCAGGGCGAGCCCGCCGGGGTAGCGGGAACTGATCTGGACGCCGTCGAGTTCGATCTCCACGACGAGGTCGGGGTTCAGGTACACCGTGTGGTCGTCGCGGCGGCGTTCGTGGCGGGGGAATTCGTCCGTCTGCCACTGCAGCAGCGCGTCGGTGAGGCCCTTGAACGTCTTGCCCACCATGATCGGTTCACCGCCGTCCGGGTCGCGCGCCCCGAGGTGCAGGTTGGACAGGTACCCGGTGCGCCGCCCATATCCCCACTCCGCGCCGAGCACCACCAGGTCGAGGGTGTGCTCCGGTTTCACCTTCTGCCAGGCGCGGCCGCGCCGTCCCGCTGCGTACGGGGCGGTGAGCGACTTGACCATGACGCCCTCGTGTCCGGCGGCGAGTGCGTCGTCGAAATGGGTTGCGGCCCCTTCGCTGTCGGGGCGGATGAGGCCGGGGATACGGTGTTGCGGCGCAACCCGTTCCAGCGCGTCCAACCGTTGCTCGAGGGGGGCGTCCAGCAGGTCGACGCCGTCGAGATGCAGGCAGTCGAAAAAATACGGGTGCAGCAACAGGTCGCGGGAGGACTCGGCGCCGAACCGGCTCATCGTCTCCTGGAACGGCCGGGGCCTGCCGCTGTCGGTGAGCGCCAACGTTTCCCCGTCGAACACCGCCGACGCGCAGGGCAGGCCGGCGACGAGTGCGACCAGTTCCGGCACGCTGCCGGTGATCTCACGCAGCGTGCGGGTGAAGATCCACACCTCGTCGCCGTTGCGGTGCACCTGGATCCGCGCGCCGTCGAGTTTGTATTCGACACTGACATCGCCGCCGAGTTCGGTCCACGCGTCCGCGAGGGATTCGGCGGGGGAGGCCAGCATCGGCCGCACCGGACGACCCACCTCCAGCCGGAACGCGGTGAGCGCGTCGACCCCGCCGCCGAACGCGGCGACCGCGGTCGCGGGCAGCCGTCCCGACAGCATGAACGCCCGGCGCACCGGTTCGACGGGAAGATCGGCGGCCGCCGCGATCGCGTCCGTCATCACCCCCTCCAGTGCACCCTGGCGGAGGTCGCCGGTGACCAGCCGGATCAGGAAATCCCGCTCGTCGGTGGTGGTGCGGGAGAACAGGTCCGCGAGCAGTTCACGCCGGCGTGCCGCCGATCCGGAACCGGTGACCGCGGCGACGGCGGAGATGGTCCCGTCGACCTCGGACACCGTGACGGACCCGGCGTCGACGGGCGTCGCCGGAATGTCCGCGACTGTCCGCCAGCCGATTCCGATCCGGCCCTGCCGAAGTTCCCCGGACAGCCACGCGACCACCGGTTCCACCTCGGACGGCTCCAGCCGGGTGAGGACCTCGCGGAGCGCCCCGACCTTCACCTTCCGCGATCGGGTGGCACCCACGTCTCGGGACGTCGCGACGATCTGCGAGAACAGCACACCCCGACGGTAGCGGGGCGGTGTGACAAGCGGTCAGAATCCGGCTGATCCGAACGCTGGGCCGACCGGCCCGCCGTTCCTAGGCTGGGCGAATGAGTACTGCGCGACGCCGCCCATTGAAGACGGTGACGGGAGTCAGCGGCGCCGTCAGCACCTATGCGGCGGCGATCGACCCGCAGCAGTCGACCGTCGCCTCCTCGATCGAGATCGCGAAGATCGCGGAGGCGAACAAGTTCGACGCGCTGTTCGCCGCCGACCTGCTGAGCTTCGGCGCGCAGGGCGCGATCGGCGCGCAGGAACCGCTGATCTTCCTGTCGGCGCTGAGTGCCGTGACCTCGCACGTCGGGCTGATCGCGACGGTGACCACCACGTTCCACCATCCGTACAACCTCGCGCGGCTGTTCGGCACCCTCGACCACGTGAGCAACGGCCGCGCGGCCTGGAACGCCGTGACCTCGTCGCTGGGGGAGGAGAACTACAGCGACCACGACCTCCCCAGCCCCGAGGAGCGGTACGCCCGGGCAACGGAATCCCTCGAAGTCATCAACGCCCTGTTCGACAGCTGGGAACCCAGGGCGCTCACGTCCGACGGTGCCGGAGGTACCAGGCTCGACGCCGACCGGGTGCGGCCGATCGACCACACGGGCACCTATTTCACGGTGAAGGGTCCGCTCAACATCCCGCCGCTGCCGCAGCGCCGGCCCGTGCAGTTCCAGGCCGGCCAATCCGCGGCGGGCGTGGAACTCGGCGCCCGCTTCGCCGAGGTGGTGTTCACGTCGCTGCCCACCCTCGAGGACGCCGTCACCTACACCAAGAGCATCCGAACGCGGGCCACGGAACTCGGCCGCGCCGACGGGCTGCCGCTGATCATGAGTTCTTTCCACGCCACCTACGGCGCGTCCGAGGCCGAGGTGCGGCGGCTGGTCCGGGAGCAGGAAGAAACCACCGACCTCGACGCCGGCCGGATCCGGCTCGAGGACATGTTCGGTGGCGGCATCGACCTGTCCGGGCTGCCGCTCGACAAGCCGGTCCCGGCCGACGTGCTGCCCGACGTCGGATCGGTGAACCGCCGCCGGGGCCGGGTCGAGATCTTCAGTCGGCTCGCAGCGTCCGGTCGCACGCTGCGCGAGCTGATCATCGCGTCCAAGGACACCGGCCACTGGGCGGTCGCCGGAACCCCCGAGCAACTCGCCGACGCCGTCCAGGAACGCTACGACGCCGGTGTTCTCGACGTCATCTCCCTCGGCGGGCTCGCCGAGGAACGGACCCGCGACTTCGTCGTCAACGGCCTGCTGCCCGAACTGCGGCGACGCGGAATCGTCGGCGACGACTACGTGGGCGGCACGTTCCGGGACAACCTGGAACTGCCGCCGCTGCCGGCCCGCTAGTTCTCCACCGGTGTGCCGTCGACGACGATCCGCACACGGTCCGGGTAGAACGAGACGTGGTCGTCGATGCCCGACACCTCCGCGGTGGTGAACGGGTAGAACCAGGCGGCGTCCTCCACCGGATCCGTGCCGTCGGTGCCGGTGAACGACAGATACGACGCCGTCCCCTTGTACGGGCAGGACGTCCTGGTGTCGGAGGCGGTGAAGAACTCGGACCGCACGTCGATGCGGGGAATGTAGTAACGCACCGGCAGCGACGTCTCGAACAGCAGACGCGGGCGGACCGTGTCGGCGACGAGGGTGTCGCCGACGAAGACCTCCACGTGCCGCGACGACGGCAGCACATCCACCCGGACGTACGGGTCGCGGGCGTGGACGAACACCTGCTGATCCTCCTCGTACCAGGCGTCCATCCGGTGCCAGTAGAACGCGACATACGCGCTGAGGTCGAGGGAATCCGCGAGTTTCTCGTCGTAACCCCATACCGACTGCTCGGCGCGACGGTCGCCGACGACGAGATCCCAGTACCGCGCCTTGCCCTTCCACGGGCAGGTGGTGGACGCGTCGACGGGCTCGAGGACGTCGAAGTTCACGTCGTCGCGGGGAATGTAATAGACGGGCAGGTGTCCCTTCTCGAACAGGTACACCGAACGGGTGGTGTCGGCGACCGCCTGACCGCCGAAGAACACCCGGATGCGCTTGTGGTTGGGTTCGATCGAGATGCGGCCGTTCTCCGCGACCTGCTGAGAAGCGGCGGCATGCGTGAGGGCTGTGGACATCACTCCATGGTGGCACCTTCGCCGCCCCGTGCGCCTTTTTGGTAGTCAGGGCAACCAGAAAGGCGCACGGGCGCGGAGCGCGGCGACACCGGCGGTCACGACCCACACCGTGAACGGGTAGAGGGCCAGGCGTTCGGTGATGCCGAACGGTGTGCCGGGAAGCAGGATCGCCGCCGTTCCGAGAATCCCGACGAGTCCGCAGAGACCGGTCCACAGTGCGAAGACGCGCCACCGTTCGTACAGCCCGACCGCGACGACGAGCATGGCGGCGTTGCGCGCGACGAATGTCGGGGTCGCGACGATCTGGTGGAGGTGGGCGTCCACGTCGATCGGAACGAGACCCGTCAGCGCGGCGCTGACGGCGGCCACACCGAACAGGACCAGCGCGGTGCGTCGGAGGAGGCCCGGCGGGAGGAAGTCGCGCAGGCACACCGCGCCCACGAGGATGAGCACCCCGGTCAGCACGAAGGCGCTGTTGATCACCGCGTGCAGCGGCGAGCAGAGCCTGGCGGCGGCAGACCCGTCGCAGCCCGAGACACCCAGATTGCTGATCGAATTCGTCCGCACCCGGTACGGCCGCGGCCAGGCGCGCGCGGTCACGATCTCCGCGACGAAATACAGGGCGATCAGCACCCACGCGGCGCCGCCCACCCGCACGGCCAACGGTCGCCGGGCGGGTGCAGATGTTCGCACGACGCTCACCCCTCCGTACCGTACCGGCTCACGGAGTGGATTGTTGACAATCTTCGGGGGCGGCTCGACGATGTAGCCATGGGCCCGCTGACGACGATTCCGGTTGCTGACTCCGAGGGCAGGGCTGCGCGTGGCTGAGCTGACGCGCCCCGCCGCCGACCTGCATGCCGAGCTCGCCGAGCTGGGCATCGACCTCGACACCGGAACGCGCCGGCGCGCCGAATACTCGTTCGACGCCTCCAATTACCGGGTGCCGCCGCTGGCCGTGGCGTTTCCGCACACGCCCGCCGACGTGGTGGCGATCGTGCGGGCCTGCACCGACCGCGGCATTCCCGTCACCAGTCGCGGCGGCGGCACCTCGCTCGCCGGCAACGCGATCGGCAGGGGCGTGGTGCTCGACTTCTCCCGGCACATGAACCGGGTGCGGGCCGTCGACGCGTCCGCCCGCACCGCCGTCGTCGAACCCGGCATCGTGCTGACGGACCTGCAGAAGGACGTGCAACTGGCGACGGACGGCGCGTTCACCTTCGCGCCCGACCCGTCCAGCAAGTCCCGCGCGACGGTCGGCGGCGCGATCGGCAACGACGCCTGCGGCAACCACTCCGTCCGCTACGGCCGCACGTCCGATCACGTCGTCGCACTCGACGTGGTGACCGCGAGCGGGCACCGGCTGACCGCCACCCGCGACGGGCTGCGGGCCACCGATCCGGACGACGCGCCCGCGGTGGGCGAGGCCGCACGGATCACCGCCGGACTCGACGAACTGACCCAGGAGCATCTCGGTGACTTCCGCCTCGAGCTCGGCCGCATCCCGCGTCAGGTGTCCGGCTTTCACCTGGCGAACCTGTTGCCCGAGAACGGCTTCGATGTGGCCCGCGCCCTGGTGGGCAGCGAAGGCACGTGCGCGGTGATCGTGGCCGCGACCGTCGCGCTGGTGCCGGTACCGCCCGCGGCGATGCTGCTGTGCCTCGGATACCACGACCTGGTGGACGCGGCCCGTGACAACGCGATCATCCTCGACTATTCACCCGCCGCCATCGAGGGCATCGACTCGGCGATCGTCGACACCATGCGGCACCTCCGCGGCGCCGACTCCGTCGTCGGGCTGCCCGACGGTCAGGCGTGGCTGTACGTCGACCTGGACGGCGACGACCTCGCCGAGGTCGAACTCCGCGGAGCCGAACTGGTCTCGAAACTCCGCGCGGCCGGACGCCTCGTCGACTCGCGGGTCGTCGGGGACCCGGCCGAACGCGCGTCGCTGTGGCGGGTCCGCGAGGACGGCGCCGGACTGTCCGCCCGGCTCGTCGAGGGCGGCGAATCCTGGACGGGCTGGGAGGATTCCGCCGTCGCACCCGACCAGCTCGCCGACTACCTCGTCGACATCAAGGCGCTGCTCGCCGAATTCGACCTCACCGGCGTGATGTACGGGCACTTCGGCGCCGGCTGCATGCACATCCGCATCAACTTCGACCAGCGCACCGACGAGGGCCGGGACGTGATGTCGCGGTTCATCCACCGCGCCGCCGAACTCTGCGTGCGGTTCGGCGGATCGATGTCCGGTGAACACGGCGACGGCCGCGCCCGGTCGGCGCTCCTGCCGATGATGTACACCCCCACCATGATGGCGGCGTTCGCCACGTTCAAACGGCTCTGGGATCCGGCGGCCGTGCTGAACCCGGGCAGCATCGTCGAGCCCGAACCGCTGCTCGGCAGCCTCGCCCTCGACGGCGTGAATCCGCGGGCGTGGCAGACCAGTTTCGACCTCACCCCCACCAGTGACGTTCCCGTCGCACCGTTCGTCCACGCCGTCCAGGGGTGCATCGGCGTGGGCCGCTGCCGCGCCTCGACCGGCGGGGTGATGTGCCCCAGCTACCGCGCCACCGGCGACGAGAAGGACTCCACCCGCGGCCGGGCCCGCGCCCTGCAGGAGATGGTGCGCAACTCGCCGACCGTCGCCGACGGCTGGCGGTCCGAGGACGTCAAGGAATCCCTCGACCTGTGCTTGTCCTGCAAGGCCTGCTCCACCGACTGCCCCGTCGGCGTCGACATGGCCACGTACAAGTCCGAGTTCCTCGACCACCACTACCGCGGCCGGGTGCGTCCGCTGTCGCACTACTCCCTCGGCTGGCTGCCGGTGTGGCTGAAGGTCGCGGAACGCTCGGCGCCCGTGGTGAATCGGCTGACCGCCGGCCGGCTCGCGAAGGTCGCGGCCAGGCTGGGTGGCCTCACCCCACACCGGTCGATGCCGGAGTTCGCGTCCCGCAAGCAGATCCGGCGCGAGGTGGGGGAGACGTCGCGGGACGGCACCGCGGACGTCGTGGTGCTCGCCGACACGTTCACGCGCGGGTTCCGTCCCGAGGTGGTCGGGGCCGCGTCGCGGGTGCTCGCCGACGCCGGCCGGAGCTCGCAGTGCCGCAGCGACGTGTGCTGCGGGCTCACCTGGATCTCCACCGGACAGCTCAAGCAGGCCACCAAGACCCTTGCAATGGCCGCCGAACTCCTCGACGACGGCACCGACCGGCCCATCGTCGTCCTCGAACCGAGCTGCGCCGCCGCGTTCCGCAAGGACCTGCCCGAACTCGTCCACACCGACGCCGCACGACGCGTCGCCGCCCGCATCCGCAGCTTCGCCGCTGCGGTGCTCGAACGCACCGAGGCAGGGTGGAGCCCGAGCGTGCCCGTGCCCGAAGACGTCACCGTGCAGACCCACTGCCACGAGTACGCGGTGTTCGGCGCGGCGGCCCAGCGGAAGGCACTGCAGGCCGTCGGGGTGCCGCGCGTGCGGGAAGCCACCGGATGCTGCGGCGTCGCAGGAAACTTCGGATTCGAGGCCGACCACTACGACCTCAGCATGCAGGTCGCGGAGCAGGCGCTCGCGCCCGCCCTGCGCGACAGTCCCGAAGATGCAGTCATACTGACGGACGGATTCAGCTGCCACATGCAGGTGCGGCAACTCGACCCGAACCGATCGTCGAAACACCTCGCCCAACTGCTCGACCCCGCACCACCATCGAAACCCGATCACCAGAGCGGAGACTGAAATGTCGCAGTTGTCGATGACCAGTGACGAACGTCAGAAGTTCCTCGCCGACGTGCACGTGGGGGTGATCGCCGTCGACCGCGACGGACGCGCCCCCCTCGCCGTGCCCATCTGGTACGGCTACGAACCCGGCGGCCAACCGTTCGTCTGGACCGGGCGCGGCTCGCTCAAGGAGCGGCTGATCCGCGCAGCCGGCCGCTTCAGCCTCGTCGCACAGCACGAGAAGCCGCCGTACCGGTACGTCAGCGTCGAAGGTCCGGCGGAGTTCGACGAATCACCCACCGCCGACGACATCCGCGGACTCGCCGCCCGCTACCTCCCCGCCGAGGAGGTCGACCCGTTCGTCGAGCAGGCGTACGACGACAACGCGATCATCATCCGCATGCGGCCGGAGCACTGGCTGAGCGTCGACTACGGCAAAGGCGCGTAGCACCCGTGCGCCTTTTTGGTAGCTGGGACAACCAGAAAGGCGCACGGGCGGCGGAGCCGCCTACGTTCGGTTCACGCTGATTCTGACGATGGCGGGTCGGCCCGAAGTGCGGAAGCGTCGAAGGGCAGTTGTTCCGCCTCGACAGGAGCGCCCTTCATGACCGAACTTCTCGACCTGAGCACCGACGTCCTCGTCATCGGCGGTGGCCCCGCCGGAACGTGGGCCGCCCTCCGCGCACGCCAAGCCGGGGCGGACGTCGTCCTCGTCGACAAGGGGTACTGCGGAACCAGCGGAGCCACCGCGCCTTCGGGCACCGGCGTCTGGTACGTCGACCCCGACCCGTCCGCGCGGGCGAAGGCCAAGGCCAGCCGCGAATCACTCGGCGGCCACCTCGCCGACCACCACTGGATGGACCGCGTTCTCGACCAGACGTACGCGAACATGAATTTGCTCGCCGAGGAGGGCCGGTATCCGTTCCCGGTCGACCCCGACACCGGCAGGCAGATCCGCACCGGACTCCAAGGGCCCGAATACATGCGACGCATGCGCGCATGGGTCAAGAAGGCGGGCGTCCGGATTCTCGACCACTCACCGGCCCTGGAACTGCTCGTCGACACCGACGGCCGGGTGCACGGCGCGGCGGGCTACCAGCGCCACGACGTCCGTGACTACCGGATCAGCGCGGGCGCCGTCGTGATCGCGAGCGGCGGTTGCGCGTTCCTGTCCCGGGCGCTCGGCACGAACGTCGACACCGGCGACGGCGCGCTGATGGCGGCCGAGGTGGGGGTCACGTTCTCCGGCATGGAATTCTCCAATGCCTACGCGATCGTCCCCGCCAACTCCACCATCACCAAGACCGCCTACTACGGCTACGCCACGTTCTTCCACGCCGACGGCAGCGTCCTCGAGGGCGCCGGTTCCACCAAGGGGCGGTCGGTGATCGCGAAAACGCTGCTGTCCGAACCGGTGTTCGCCCAGCTCGACCGCGCCGACGACGAGGTGCAACGCCAGATGCGGCTCGGGCAGCCGAACTTCTTCCTGCAGTTCGACCGTCGCGGGATCAACCCGTTCACCGACCGCTTCGAGGTCAGCATGCTCGCCGAGGGCACGGTCCGCGGTACCGGTGGCATCGAGGTGGTCGACGACACCTGCGCCACCTCGGTGCCCGGACTGTTCGCGGCGGGCGACGCCGCGACCCGGGAACGGATCTGCGGCGGCTTCACCGGCGGCGGCAGCCACAACTCGGCGTGGGCGATGTCGTCCGGCAGCTGGGCCGGGACCGGGGCCGCTCGGTTTGCGCGAACCGAACGTCGGGTCGCGGCGGGCGAACTGCGTCCCGCAGGCCGGGCCGGGCTGCGGCCGACGGGGCAGCCCGGGTTGGAGGCGTCCGCCGTCGTCGCGGCCGCGCAGGCCGAACTCATCCCGTACGAGAAGAACTACCTGCGAGACGGGGCGCGGGTGCAGGGTGCGCTCGGCGAACTGGAGTCGCTGTGGACGGCACTGTCCGCCGGCCTCGGCGGCGACTCCGGCGACGACCGGGTCCGTGCCCGGCAGGCCGCCGCGATCACCGCGGTGGGCCGGTGGATGTACCACTCGACGCTGGCGCGGACCGAGACCCGCGGAATGAGCAAGCGCGCCGACTATCCCGACCTCGACCCCACCCAGCACCACCACATCCTCACCGGCGGGCTCGACGACGTCTGGACGTCGACCGCCGCGGTGCACGACGGGCTGTTGCGGGTGGCCTCGTGATCGAGGTGCTGCTGGCCGACGCCTGCATCGGCTGCGACAAATGCGTCGACGCGTGCCCCACCAACGTGTTCGACCGCACCGACACCGGGATCCCCGTGATCGCGCGGCAATCGGACTGCCAGACGTGCTTCATGTGCGAGGCGTACTGCCCGGTCGACGCGCTGTACGTCGACCCGCAGTCCACCCCGCTCGTCGACGGGCAGCGCATCCCGGAGGACCACATCGGCCGGTACCGCGAGAAACTCGGCTGGGGGAAGGGACGCGCCGCCGGCTCGCTCACCGCGGTCGGGCCGTCCCTGCCGCACGGTGCGCCGCCGCCCAGGCTCCGCCCGTGAGTGCGATCGTGGACCAGGCGCCGCCGCATCCGACGTCGGCGATGGTGGCGCCGGGCG
>NZ_WXYH01000354.1:0-45366 GCF_009872365.1 Rhodococcus sp. T7 | reverse complement strand
AGTCTGCCTCGACCCGGATCCGCTCCCGACCGAGACCGTTCGTCCTCGCTGACGCTGCGGGCGCTGCGTCCCGCCCCCGCGGCCCGGATCGACGCCGTCCACCCACAGGCCCCGAAACCAAAACACCCAGATGCCAGCACTTGACTACCCGCCCCTTTTCAGGGATGACAAGTACTCACGGGGCCGGAGGCCATTAGTGCGAAACGGCCTTCTCCACACCGACACCGGTGAGCGAGCGGACCTCCATCTCGGCCTGCTTGGCGGGATCCTCCGCCTTGCCGCGACCGAGGTAGGTGCCGACGATCCCGAGCACGAACGCCAGCGGGATGGACACGATGCCCGGGTTGGCGAGCGGGAAGAAGTCGAAGTCGGCGGTCGGGAACATCGACGACGGCTTACCGGACACGGCCGGGGAGAACACGATCAGCAGGAGGCAGCTGATCAGGCCGCCGTAGATGCTGAACAGGGCGCCGGTGGTGTTGAACTTCTTCCAGAACAGCGAGTACAGCAGCGTCGGCAGGTTGGCCGAGGCGGCCACCGCGAAGGCGAGCGCCACCAGGAACGCGATGTTCTGGCCCATGGCGAGGATGCCGAGGACGATCGACACGAGGCCGATCACGACGACCGTGATCCGGGAGACCCGCACCTGGGACTCCTCCGACGCATGTCCGCGCTTGATGACGCTGGCGTAGATGTCGTGAGCGAACGACGCCGACGCCGTGATCGCCAGCCCCGCCACCACGGCGAGGATCGTCGCGAATGCCACCGCGGAGATGATGGCGAGGAAGATGGTGCCGCCCAGTTCGAATGCGAGCAGCGGTGCCGCCGCGTTCTCCTTGCCGGGTGCGGCGAGGATGACGTCGGGGCCGACCATCTTGGCGGCGCCGTAGCCGAGGACGAGCGTGAACAGGTAGAACGCGCCGATCAGTCCGATCGCCCAGGTCACCGAGCGGCGGGCCTCCTTGGCGGTGGGGACGGTGTAGAACCGCATGAGCACGTGCGGCAGGCCTGCGGTGCCGAGGACCAGTGCGATGCCGAGCGAGATGAAGTCGAGCTTGCTCATCGCGCTGATGCCGTACTTGGCGCCGGGGGCGAGGATGTCGCGACCCGCGATCGCCTCGTTCGTGGAGCCGGCGACCGTCGCCTGCGCGTCCGCGAGCAGCTGGGAGAAGTTGCCGCGCACCGCGAACAGGACGAGGAAGAACATGATGCCTGCGCCCGCGACCAGCAGCACGGCCTTGACCATCTGCACGTAGGTGGTGCCCTTCATGCCGCCGACCAGCACATAGACGATCATCAGCACACCGACGACCGCGACGACGATCGCCTGACCGACCTTGCCGTCGATGTTCAGCAGCAGCGCGACGAGCCCGCCCGCGCCCGCCATCTGCGCGAGCAGATAGAACAGCGACACCACGAGCGTGGACAGCGCCGCCGCCATCCGCACCGGACGCTGCTTGAGCCGGAAGCTCAGCACGTCCGCCATCGTGAACCGGCCGGTGTTGCGCAGCAGTTCCGCGACCAGCAGCAGCGCCACCAGCCAGGCGACGAGGAAGCCGACGGAGTACAGGAAGCCGTCGTAGCCGTACACCGCGATGGCGCCGGCGATGCCGAGGAACGACGCCGCCGACAGGTAGTCGCCTGCGATGGCGAAACCGTTTTGCGGTCCGGAGAACTGGCCGCCGCCGGTGTAGAAGTCCGAGGCCTTCTTGGTGGTGCGGCTCGCGCGGATCACGATGGTCATCGTGATCACGACGAACGCCACGAAGATGGCGATGTTGAGGAGCGGGTTGCCGACGTCGGTGGCTGCGGCGAGTGTGGTGGTCACTGGAGCGGTCCTTCCAGCTCTTCGCGGATGGCGGCGGAGCGGGGATCGAGTTCCCGGTTGGCGAACTTGACGTACAGCGCGGTGATCACGAACGTGGTCACGAACTGGCCGAGACCGAGGACGATGCCCAGGTTGACGTTGCCGATCACCTTGGTGGCCATGAATTCGGGGGCGTACGTGGCGAGCAGGACGTAGGCCGTGTACCAGGCGAGGAAGAATGCCGTCATCGGGAAGACGAAACTGCGCAGGCGGTGCCGCAATTCCTGGAACTCCGGGCTCGCCTGCATGTCTACGAAGGCTTGCGCATCAGGGGTGCGCCGCTTCTGCGGTGCGCCCTCACTGAGGTCGGCTGTGGTCACTGCAGACTCCTTGGTCGTGTGAAGTGAACTGAGTGCCGACGTTAGTGAGAGGTGAGTCACAGAAACAGGCTGTGGCGGCTGTCACACGGCGAGCTGCCGGACTGTGCGGCGAACGGTCACCCGACCGCGACGAGCGGCTCCGCCACCCGTGCGCCTTTCTGGTTGTTCGAGCTACCAAAAAGGCTCACGGGGAGCGGAGCTCCCCCTCGCGGTCGGAGCCCACATCGAGCCGCTCGGGGGCATGCATGCGGGTGAAGATCCGGCTGAGGTCGACGGGTATGTGGCGCTTCGTCGCCTTGCTGACCAGCACCATCGTGACGAAGGCCAGTGGGACGCTGACGGCCGCCGGGTAGGCGACCATCGCCGCGGGCCAGCCGTTCCAGACGTCGACGGTGAGGCCGCCGAACACCGACATCCCGGCCGCGCACCCGGCGACGAGCCCGCCCGTCACCATCCCGGCACCGGCCCCGACTGCGGTGAGTCCACGCCACCAGATGCCGAGGACGAGCAGCGGGCAGAGGGTCGACGCCGCGACCGCGAACACCAGCCCCACCGTGCGCGACAGGTCCAGCGACGTCACCGCCAGCGACAGCGCGAGCGGCACCGCCCCGGCGAGGACGGCGGCGATCCGGAAGTCCCGGATCCGGCCGCGCAGCACGTCGGTGCTGAGTACCCCCGCGATGCTGACGAGCAGGCCGGACGACGTGGACAGGAACGCGGCGATCGCCCCGGACGCCACCAGCGCGGCGAGGAGTTGCCCGGCCCACCCGGAGAAGACGGAGCCGGGCAGCAGCAGGACCGCGGCGTCGGACGTGCCGGTGATGAGCAGTTGCGGCACGTACAGCCGCGCGAACACCCCGAGCAGCGTCGGGAAGAGGTAGAACACGCCGAGCAACCCGACCACGGCCAGCGACGTCAGCCGGGCGGCCCGCCCGTCGGGGTTGGTATAGAACCGGACCAGCACGTGCGGCAGCCCGAGGGTGCCGAGGAAGGTGGCGAGGATCAGCGAGTACACCTGGTACATGGGGTGTTCGCCACCGAATCCCCAGCCGGGGGCGATCCAGTCGGAGTTGTCGGCGGGTGCGCCCGCGACCACGGGGACGGGCGCCCCGGCTTCGAGGGTCATCGTCGTGCCCTCGCCGAGGTGGTGTTCGCCCGGTTCGAGCCGGACGTCACCGGTCGCCTCGACGCCGTCGATGGTCCCCGACCCGCCGACCGTCACCGGTTCGGACACCTGGACGACGACGTCGGTGGTGATGTCGACGGTGGTCTGCTCGCCGACCGTGGGTGGTGCGGCGGCACCCAGTTCGTGGTGATCGTTGAAGAAGTACACCGACAGCACCAGCGCCGGGATCGCGACCGCGGTGAGTTTCAGCCAGTACTGGAACGCCTGGACGAACGTGATGGACCGCATGCCGCCGCCGACGACGTTGGCGATGACGATGACCCCGACGACGACTGCCCCGACCCAGCTGGGCACACCGAGCAGGATGTTCAGGGTCAGTCCTGCGCCCTGGAATTGCGGGACGAGGTACAGGGCGCAGACGGCGGCGACGACGAGCATCGACAGGGTGCGGAGCCGGCGGGAGCCGAGCCGGAACTCGGCGAAGTCGGGCACCGTGTAGGCGCCGGACCGTCGCAGCGGTGCGGCGACGAACAGCAGCAGACCGAGGTAGCCGGCGGTGAACCCGATCGGGTACCAGAGGGCGTCCGCGCCGTATTTCGCGATCAGGCCCGCGACGCCGAGAAAGGATGCGGCGGACAGGTACTCGCCGGAGATGGCGGCGGCGTTCCACCGCGGTCCGACGCTGCGGGACGCGACGAGGAAGTCTGAGGTGGTGCGCGCCAACCGCACTCCGTAGATGCCGATGGCCACCGTCGCGACCGCGGCGGCCGCGAGACCTGCCAGGGTCAGCCAGGGAATGGATTGGTCGGTGGGCACGGGACGCTCAGTCGTCCACCAGGTCGGTGAATTCCTGCTCGTTGCGCTCGGCCTGCCGCACGTAGATCCAGCCGGTGGTCAGCAACACCGGATACACGAGCGCGCCGAGGACCACCCACGGCAGCCGGATTCCCAGCACTGCCACGTTCGACAACGCCGGGAACAGGAACATCACGAGCGGTACCGCGCACAGCAGGCACGCCGCGAGAAGCGCCAGCCGGATCGCGAGCACGAGTTGGGTGCGGACGAGGCCGCGGATCATCGCGTCCCCGACTGCGGTCTGTTCCTGCACTTCGACGCGGGTGCGGACGATGCGCGCCCCGCGACGCTGGGCGAGGACGACCCGCACCCGCTCGGGCGAACTCATCGCGCCGTCCACGTCTGTTTCGGCGCCCGGACCAGCCGGTCCTTGAGCATCCGGGTGTGTCTGCGGCTGACCGGCAGTTCGACGGGCGGGTTGTCGCCATGGGCGCGGAGGCACACGACCAGACCGGTGCCGACGGTCCGGATCCCGGTGACCCGCGGCAGCGCGACGAGGTACGAGCGGTGCACCCGCAGGAACCCGGCGTCCGCCCAGCGCGTCTCCAGCGCCGAGATGGGGATGCGGACGAGGTGGGAGCCGTCCGCGGTGTGCAGGCGCGCGTAGTCGCCGTCCGCTTCGACCCATTCCACGGAGGACCGGTGCACGAGGGTGGTGATGCCGCCGAGTTCGACGGGGATCACCTCGTCGGTGGGGGCGGGAGGCCCGGCTTCGAGGCGCCTGCGACGCCCCTCGACGATGCGGCGCACGGACTCCGCCAGCCGCTCCTCGCGCAGCGGTTTGAGGAGGTAGTCCACGGCACCGAGGTCGAAGGCTGCGACGGCCCGGTCGTCGTGGGCGGTCACGAATACTACCTGCGGCGGGGACGCGAAGTTCGCGAGGATCCCGGCCAGCTCGAGACCGTCGAGTCCGGGCATGTTGATGTCGAGGAAGACGGCGTCGATCTCGCCGTCCCGGAGGATGCGCAGCGCCGTGGTGGCGTCGCCCGCGGTCCGGATGTCGCCGACCGCGTCCTGGGCGCGCAGCAGGAACGCCAACTCGTCGAGGGCGGGTTTCTCGTCGTCGACGGCCAGCACGGTGAGGGGTGCGTCCGGAGACCTGTCGTCAGTGTGGTTCACAACGAGAGCAATCGTCGCACGGACGCTTCCCGGTCACGTCGAGATCCCCCGCCGGAACTTCGGGACGCGCATGCTCACCTTGGTGCCTGCGCCGGGCGCGGTCTCCACCACCAGTCCGTAGTCGTTTCCGAACGCGGCGCGCAGGCGGTCGTCGACGTTGGCGAGCCCGACGTGCGCCGCCTCCTTGACCCCGGAGGATTCGGCCACCGAGTCCAGCGACCCCGACCGCAGCAGTTCAGGGTCCATGCCGACGCCGTCGTCCTCGACGCTGATCACGCAGTCGGTGCCCTCGTCGGCGGCGACGATGCTGACGGTGCCGCCGTCCGGTTTGGCGGCGATGCCGTGCCGGACCGCGTTCTCGACCAGCGGTTGCAGCGCGAGGAACGGCAGCACCACGTTCAGCACTTCGGGCGCTACCTGCAATTTCACGGCGAGGGCGTCGCCGAACCGGGCGCGTTCGAGGGTGAGGTACCGGTCGATGTTGCGCAGTTCGTCGGCCAGCTGGGTGAACTCCCCCGCCGACCGGAACGAGTACCGGGTGAAGTCGGCGAATTCGAGGATCAGTTCCCGGGCGCGGTCGGGGTCGGTGCGGACGAACGACGCCACCGTGTTCAGCGCGTTGTAGATGAAATGGGGGCTGATCTGCGCGCGCAGCGCCCGGACCTCGGCGCGGTCGAGGCGGGCGCGGGACGCGTCGAGGTCGGCGAGTTCGATCTGGCTGCACGCGTATCGGGCGACCTCGGTGACGGCGCCGAGCATGCCCGGCCCGGGGTCTTCGGTGGTGACGATGCCGAGCACACCGACCACCCCGGTGGCCTCGATGAGCAGCGGCTGGGCGATCAGCGCGCGGACCGCGTTGTCACCCGCACCCCGGACGAGGCCGCCGTAGGCCACGAGCACCCGGCGTTCCCCGTCGACCGCGCGGGCCGCCGCGTCGCGTAGTTGTTCGGTCATCGCCTCGTGCGGTCCGCTCCACGCGAGCAGGTCACCGGCGGCGTCGAAGACGCCCAGCGCCTGCGCGCCGGTCAGCTGACGCAGATGCGGTGCGGCCTCGTCCGCCGACGTCTCGTCGAGGCCCCGCCGCAACGGGCGCGCCGCCAGCGACGCGGTGTGGAGGGTCGTGTGGACGGCCCGCTCGGTGGGCGTCGTCAACTCGCGCCGGGCGCGCAGCCACACGGCGGTGAACGTGACGAGAGGAACGAGGACGAGCAACGCCACCACGGCGACGACGGATCCCGTCATTCGCCGGTGTCCGGTCGGGCGATCAGCTCCGTCGCCTCCGGTGGGGCGAGGCACAGCGCCCGCAGCCGTTCGAGATCCGCCTTCTTCACGGTGTTCCCCCCTCGGCGCACGTGTCCGGCGCGGGCACGCCGGCGAAGCGGTCGGCGATCCACTGCACCGCCCCCGGGACGGACCGCCCGTCCGCGTGCCCCTCCCCGGGCCGGGTGTCGAACTCGATCACGTCGCCGAGCGCGCACGCGTTGTCGACGGCCTGCGAAGTCCATTGCGGCAGAATGAGGTTGTCCCGATCCCCCACCACGACGAGCATCGGTCCGCCCGCACCGGTCTTCGGCAGCGCGATGTCCTGCAGCCACCCCCGCATGCGCTCGGCGTCGGCGGGCGTCCGCGGTCCCGTGTCGGCCGGGGTGAGCCGGGTTGCCACCGTCCACTTCTCCTGGAGTTTCGCGGCGACGCAGGACAGCGTGACGTCGGGGGTGGCGGCGAGGGCGCCGCGCATGTAGTCGTCCGGGTTCAGTTCCGGATGGATCACCTGCAGTCCCTCGAGGAGGTACGGCAGGAACATCTTCTGCGGCAACGACAGTGGTTCGACGGTCCCGTCGGCGACGATCCCCGACAGGTCGGCAGCGGGTGACAGGTTCGCCGCGCCGACGAACTCGAGGCCGTCGCCGTAGTCGCCGGCGTGCTCGGCCGCGGACCACGACGCCTGCCCGCCCTGCGACACTCCGATCGCCGCCCAGCGCGTCGACGCATCCGGCACCACGGTGCGCGCCGCCCGGACCGCGTCGATCAGGTCGTAGGCGGCGGTGTCCGGTTCGAGGTAGGGGTGCGGGCCGTCGGTGCCGAGGCCCTGGTAATCGGTGACGGTCACGACGTACCCCCGCTGCAGCAGCGGCCGGACGAGGTTCGTGGTGCCCAGCAGGGTCGGCGACGACGAGGGGGCGCATTCGTCGGTGACGCCCGTGGTGCCGTGCCCGACCGTCACGACGGGCCTGCCGCCGTCCGGTGCGGGACCGCCGGGAGTGAACACCGTGCCCACCACCTCCGCGCCGCCGCCGTCGACGCCGGACGTCGACCGGTACACGACGCGGGTGGCCGTGGCGCCGAGGGCGGTGATCGCCGGGTCGATGTCGGGCACCGGCTGCTGACTGATCAGCGCGCCCCGCTGGTCGCCCGTCGGCGCCGGGGCAACGGGTGGAGAAACAGGTGAGGCTACCGAGGTCGTGGGGGGCGGGGCCGGGGAGGCCGCGTCCGTGGCGCAGGCGGTCAGCGTGAGGGGAACGGTCAGCGCCAGGGCACCGGCCAGCGCGACCACGGCGGTTCGCACCGGACGCACACCCACCTCGCACCTCATTCGCGACGTCTCCGCACCCGCTCCTCGGCTGCGGCCTCCTCCACATCGAGTCCTTCCAACACGCTACGCATCACTTCGTCGTCGAGTGTGCCCGCATCGCGGGCGGCGATGAGCGCCTCCCGTTGCGCGCGCAGGGCGGCGCGGCGGTAGTGGTCGAACAGTGCGCCTGCCCGCTGCTTCTCGGCGGCGTCCTCCGCCTCCTCGGCCTGCAGCCGGGCCCGCATCGACCGCCGCACCCGGTCGAGGATGTCGGTGACCGCCGCGCGGTCGACTCCCGTGGGCGGGTTCGCGGCGAATTCGACGAGCGCCCGTTCACCCGCGTCGCGGGAGATCGCGCGGGCCAGGGTCACCTGTTCCTCCTCCCGCCTGCGTTCGTCGGGATCCGCCAGATCGAGCATCCGGATCAGCAGCGGCATGGTGGCGCCCTGGATCAGCAGGGTGCCGACGGCCACGACGAACGCGATCGCCTGGATCACCTCGCGCCCCGGGAACGGCTGCCCGCTCGCGACCACCACGGGCACACCGGACGCGGCGGCGAGCGTGACCACCCCGCGCATTCCCGCCCAGGACACGACGACGCTCTCCCGCCACCCCAGTTCCACCGATCCGCCCGGCGTCCTGATCGCCAGCCCGAGGCGGCGGCGGAGCCAGTGCAGCAGGATCCACGCCGGGCGGATCGCCATGACCACGGCGAGAACCGCGAAGCCGTAGAAGAAGATGTGGTGCACCGGCAGGCCCTGGTCCCGGACGTCGTCGATGACGAACCTCAGTTGCAGCCCCATGTAGGCGAACACGAACATCTCGAGCAGGAGGTCGACGCTCTCCCACAGCGACCGCTCCTGGATTCGGGTGGCGACGGACGCGTCGGTGGCCTTGTGCCCCATCAGGAACCCTGCGGCGACGACGGACAGCACCCCGGACGCGTGCATCTCCTCGGCCGCGAGGTACGCGGCGAACGGGAGCATCAGCCCCAGCACCGTTTCCAGCGGCGAGTCGTACATTCGGTGCCGCACCCACTCGACGATCTTTGCGAGCACCAGTCCGATCAGCACCCCGCCGACCACCTCGTAGGCGAAGAACACCACGGGGGGCACGGGAATCTCCGCCCCGACGACGGCGGACACGGCGACGGCGAACAGGGTCAGCGCGGTCGCGTCGTTGACGAGTCCCTCACCGGTGAGGATCGCGATCACCCGGTTCGGCAAACCCAGTCTTCGGCCGACCGCGACGGCGCTGACCGCGTCCGTGGGCGCGACCACGGCGCCGAGGACCAGCGCCGCGCCGAGCGTGAATTCGGGAACCAGCCAGTTGGCGAAGAAGCCCACGCCCACCGCGGTCGCCAGGACGGTGAAGATCCCCAGCCGCAGAATCGGTGCGAGGTGGCGCCGGAACGTGGCCACCGAGAACTTGAGCGCCGCGGAGTACAGCAGCGGTGGCAGCACCACCCCGAGGATGGCTTCCGGGTCCAGTTCGAGCCGCGGCATCCCGGGGATGAACGACGCCACCGACCCGATGGTGACGAGGACGAGCGGCGCCTGCAGATCGCGGCGCTTCGCGAAACTCGTCACGGCGATGGCCACGATGATGACGAGAAGCACGAGGACGCCGTTCACGACACCGATTCTGCCGCGCCCGCCCGCGATGCGCGGGTCATCGCCGAAGACACGTGCGGGCCCCGGTCCGAGAACCGGGGCCCGCACGGGTGTGTCTGGGAAGGGTTCACTCCTTCGGGGGAACAGCCTTCTTCGCCGCGTCGGCGGCCTTGTCGATCTTGTCGCTGTACTTGCCCCCGGTCTTGCTGTCCGCCACGTCGGCGGCCTTGTCGATGGCGCCGTGAACCTTGTCCGCGTTCTGCGAAGCGGCTTCCTTCCCCTTGCCCAGCAGGCCCTTCAGTGTGTCGACGAAACTCATCGTTCTTCCTCCTCCGGTGCATGCGCACGCAGTGTCCGCGCGAGTCCGATCACTCGCCGTGCCCCCAGTCTCACAGCATTGACTCGGCGACGCCAACCGTTCGGATCGCCGCGAGCAGTACTCCGGTCAGTGCACGCCCGGAAGATCTTCCGGCGCCGCGAAGAGGCGGCGATGCTCGCCGTGCAGGCGGCCCGTGACCCACCATCCGATTTCGACGAGAACCACTCCCACGAGCCCGCACACGAGCGCGGAGGTGGTGGCGCCCACGTTGGTCGGATCGAGTTTGAAGAACTCCCGCGTGAACGGCAGCGCGAACAGGATGAGGTATCCCGCCACGGATCCGAAGATCAGCACCAGCTTCCACCACACGTACGGCCGGGCGACCACGGCCAGCACCCATAGGGCGATCATGATGAGGGTGATGAGCGCCGACGTGCCCGCCTGAATCTTCTGCGTCTCCGTCTGATCCGGGCCCGCGTACACGAGGAGGTACGAAATGAACGTCGTGACACCGATGATCACCCCGGACGGCACGGCGAGACGCATCACGCGCGGCACGAACCCGGAGCGCGCCCGCTCGTTGTTCGGGGCCAGCGACAGGATGAACGCGGGAATGCCGATGGTGAACCAGGCGGCGATCGTCACGTGCCGCGGCAGGAACGGATACGGCACCGGCTCGAAGTGGAAGATCTGTGACAGTACACCGGTAATTCCGATGAGGAACGCCAGCAGCACCGAGTACACGGTCTTGGTGAGGAACAGATTCGAGACGCGTTCGATGTTGCCGATCACCCGGCGGCCCTCGCCCACCACGTACGGCAGGGTGGCGAACTTGTTGTCCAGCAACACGATCTGCGCGACCGCGCGGGTGGCGGGGCTGCCCGATCCCATCGACACGCCGATGTCGGCGTCCTTGAGGGCCAGCACGTCGTTGACGCCGTCGCCCGTCATCGCGACGGTGTGACCGCGAGACTGCAGCGCCCCCACCATCTCCCGCTTCTGGTCGGGGCGCACCCTGCCGAACGTCGTGGCCGTTTCCAGGGTCTCGGCGAGGGCGTCGCGGTCGGCGGGCAGTTCGCGTGCGTCGACGGGACGATCGCCGCCGGGCAGTCCGAGCGATCCGGCCACCGCGCCGACCGACACGGCGTTGTCCCCGGAGATGACCTTCACGGTCACGTTCTGGCTCGCGAAGTACTCGAGGGTGCCGCGGGCGTCGGGACGCACCCGCTGTTCCAGGATCACCAGCGCGCGCGGCGTGATCGCACCCGGCGCGGTGGGGTGGTCGACCGGGACGTCGCAACTGCCGAGCAGGAGCACCCGCAGTCCCGAGGAGCCGACTTCCTCCGCCTGCCGGGCCATGTCGCTGCCGGGGTCGAGCAGCACGTCGGGTGCGCCGAGGACCCAGTTGCCGTGGGCACCGTAGGACTGGCCGCTCCATTTCTTGGCCGAGGAGAACGGGGCCTCCGCGGTGGCGTCGCCCCAGCCGGGAGCGTCGGGAAAGGCCTCCGCGATCGCGAGGACGCTGGCGTTCGGACGGGGGTCGGACGCGGCCATCGCGGCGAGTGCCGCGCGGGAGGGTTCGGCGTCGGACGGGTCGGCGCAGCGCAGTTCGGACAGCCGCATGCCGTTCTCGGTGAGGGTGCCGGTCTTGTCGGCGCACACCACGTCGACGCGGGCGAGGCCTTCGATGGCAGGCAACTCCTGCACGAGGCACTGCCGTTGACCGAGCCGGATCACCCCGACCGCGAACGCGATCGACGTCATCAGCACCAGGCCCTCGGGCACCATCGGCACCAGCGCGGCCACCATCCCGTTGAGCGCGGGCCGGATCGACTCGCCGCTCGAGAACAATTGGTTGTAGATGATCAGCAGACCCGCCGGAATCATCAGGTACGTGATGAATTTCAGAATCTTGTCGATGCCGCTGCGCAACTCCGAGTGCACGAGCGTGAACTTGCTGGCCTCGTCCGCGAGTTTCGCGGCGTAGGCGTCGCCTCCGACCTTCGTGGCCCGGTAACAGCCGCTGCCCGACGCGACGAAACTTCCCGACAGCACCTGCTGACCCATGTCCTTGTGCACGGGATCGGCCTCGCCAGTGAGGAGGGACTCGTCGATGTCGAGGGTCGCCGCCTCCACCACGACCCCGTCGACGACGATCTGGTCGCCTGCGCCGAGTTCGATGATGTCGTCGAGCACGACCTCCCGGGGTGCCATCGCGACGGCCACGCCGTCGCGGCGGACCACCGGTTTGGTCTGGCTGACGATCGCCAGTTTGTCGAGGGTCCGCTTGGCGCGCACTTCCTGGATGATGCCGATCCCGCTGTTGGCGATGATCAGCAGGCCGAACATGCCGTCGACGATCGAACCGGTGGACAGCACGATGATCAGCAGCACCCCGAGGATCGCGTTGATCCGGGTGAACACGTTGGCGCGCACGATGTCGCGCACCGACCGGCTGGCCCGGTCCGGGACGTCGTTGGTCTTGCCCGCCGCCACCCGCTCCGCGACCTGGGCGGCCGTCAGCCCCTCCACTGCGACGACTGCAACGCTGTCGGTGCCCGTTTCGTCGTATGCCATGGTCAAAGGCTACGCAACCGGGCTCGGCTCGGAGGGGATGCGCGCCGGGTTCAGCCGAGTGCGGTCCACCACGGGGTCTGGGCGGCCGGTTTCAGTGCGTCGACGCGCTGTCCGGGCATCGGCACGGCCACCGGGGTGCCCGCCTCCTGCGCGGCCGCGAGCAGCCGGACGATCGGCTCGGACCAACTGTGGAACGCGAGGTTGAACGTGGCCCAGTGCACGGGCACCAGCAGTCCGCGGGTCGCGTCGCCGGCGTTGAGGTCGGCGTGGGTCTGCACCGCCTCCTCGGGATTCATGTGGATGTCCGCCCACCGAGTGTCGTAGGCGCCGACGGGCAGCAGCGTGAGGTCGAACGGTCCGTAGCGGCGGCCCAGGTCGGCGAACCGCGTCGTGTATCCGCTGTCGCCGCCGAAGAACACCTTCCGGCTCGGGCCTGCGAGCACCCACGACGCCCACTGGGTGGTGTTGCGCACCAGGCCCCGGCCGGAGAAGTGCCGGGCCTCGGTGCACGTGAGGGTGAGTTCGCCGAGCGTCGTCGACTCGTCCCAGTCGAGTTCCACGATCCGCTCCTCCGGCACCCGCCAGTGACGCAGGTGCGCACCGAGCCCGACCGGCACGACGAACGGCGCCTTCTGGGTGGCGGCGAGTTGCTGCACGGTGGCCATGTCGAGATGGTCGTAGTGGTCGTGCGAGATGACGATGGCGTCGAGGACGGGCAGGTCGGAAAGCGGCACCGGGGTCGGGTGCATGCGGGACGGACCGATGAAGGCGGAAGGCGACACCCGGCGGCTCCACACCGGGTCGGCCAGCACCCGGTAGCCGTCGACCTCGACGAGCACACTCGAATGGCCGTACCAGGTGACCGCGACGTCGGCGGCCTCGACGGGCGCGAGGGGCGTCGCCAGCGGGATCGGCCTACGTGGGCGTCCCGCCTTGCCCCGCGTGATCAGCGCCTTGAGGATCCCGGTCTCCGAACTGGACAGCATCATGTTGCTCGGATCGGTGTTGTGGAACTGACGGTTGCGGTACCGCGGCGACGTCGCGGCGTACGGGCGCACCTTGGCCCGCGACGCACCCATCTGGGACGGAAGCCCCCACGCGGCGCGGGTCAGCCACCCGAGGGCGGCGGTGGCCAGAACAGTCGTCACGGCGTTCTTCGCTTTCACCCCGACAACTGTAACCACGCGTGCGGGAAAGGTGCGCCCGACGGCTACTGACCGCGGAACACCGGGGGACGCTTCTCGGCGCGGGCGGCCCGCGCCTCCTGCGCGTCGTAGCTCTTCCACGCCGCGTGCAACGCCGCGAGCTGCTCGGGCGGCGGCGGGCTCTGGGTGCCGTCGTCGTTGAGCACCATCTTGAGGTGTTGCAGCGACAGCGGCGCCAGGCGCGCGATCGAGTGCGCCCACTGCTGCGCGACGGCGAGGTCGCCGCGCTTGTTGGCGAGGCCGTGCGCCAGCGCCTCGTCGGCCCCGACCTCTTCCGCGCCGAGCAGGATCGTTCGTGCCGGTCCGCCGCCGATCAGGGCGGCCAGCCGGTGCACGGTCCACCGGTCCACGGAGATCCCGAGCTTGGCGGCGGGGATGGCGAAGCGGGCCTCGGGCGCGACGACGCGCAGGTCCGCGGCGAGCGCCAGCTGGCTGCCCGCGCCGATCGCGGGACCGTTGATCGCGGCGATGACGGGGACGGGGACCGAGTCGATGGTGTGCAGCATCTCGAGCAGGGTGTCGGTGAACCCGTCGGCGTACACGTCGCCCGACAGGTCGGCGCCCGCGCAGAACGCGCTGCCCTGCCCTGTGAGGACGATCACCCGCGCGCCGTCGGTGACGGACTTCTCCGTCTCCTCGCGCAGCAGTTCGCAGATCTCGGTGTTCAACGCATTGCGACGGTCGGGTCGTTGCAGTTCGAGGGTGAAGACGTCGCCGTCACGACTCGTCCCGATCATGTCCACTCGCTTTCTTCGTGATTGCTGTCCACTGACGAATTCTCCCCTGCCCACCCGACTGGACGTCTGTCACCCAACCACAGCGGGATCGGCCGGAACACACGAGGCTCTGCGGTAGTTGTGAGGGTGGAGGTGAGGACCGACATGAACAGTGAAGTGGACGTCGCCGTGATCGGCGCGGGGCAGGCGGGACTGTCAGCTGCCTACTATCTGCGCAGGTTCGGGGTGGAACCGGAGTCCGGTTTCGTGGTGCTCGATCACGCACCGGGACCCGGTGGTGCGTGGCAGTTCCGGTGGCCGTCCCTGACGCTGAGCACCGTCAACGGTGTCCACGACCTTCCCGGGCTCGGCTTCGCCGCGACGGTCGGATTGGACCCGGACGACCCCGAAGCCGCGCTGGTGCACGCGTCGAGCGCGGTTCCCCAGTACTTCGCGACGTACGAGAAACAGTTCGAGTTGCCGGTGCACCGCCCCGTGCACACCCGGGTGGTGTGCGCCCGCGACGAGCGTCTGCGCATCGAGACCGACAGCGGAGTGGTGTCGGCCCGCGGTCTGATCAACGCGACGGGAACGTGGGAACGCCCCTTCATTCCCCGCTACCCCGGCGCGGAGGCGTTCACCGGCCGCCAGGTGCACACCAAGGACTACTCCTCGGCGCAGGACTTCGCGGGACAGCACGTCCTCGTCGTCGGCGGCGGCATCTCGGCGGTGCAGTTGCTCGACGAGATCTCCCGGGTCACGACCACCACGTGGGTGACGCGCCGCCCGCCGGAATTCCGGGACGAGCCGTTCACACCCGAGATCGGCCGCGCCGCCGTCGCACTGGTCGAGGACCGGGTTCGCCGCGGGCTGCCGCCGGGCTCGGTGGTGTCGGTGACGGGACTGCCCGTGACGCCCGCGATCCGCGCCGCCCGCGAACGCGGCGTGCTGGCGCGGCACCCGATGTTCGACGAGATCACCGCGGACGGTGTCCGCTGGGCCGACGGGCACGAGGCGAAGGTCGATGTGATCCTGTGGTGCACGGGTTTTCGCAGTTCACTCGATCACCTCGCACCGCTGCGGCTCCGCGGACCGGGCGGCGGCATCACGATGACGGGACGCCTCGCCACCCAGGTGGCGTCGGATCCGCGGATCCATCTCGTCGGCTACGGACCATCATCGTCGACGATCGGCGCCAACCGGGCCGGGCAGGCCGCGGCCCGCGAACTCACCCGCCACCTCGGGCTGCCCGCCCCTACCTGATCAGCGAGGCGATGAACGAGGCCTGGTCGGGGCCGGCCTGGTACATGCTCCCGAAGTGGCCACCCGAATACACCCGGTAGTCGAGATCCGTTCCGGCCCTGCGCATCTCGGAGACGAGCTTCTCCGTGAGCGGCAGCGGCACCGACGCGTCGGTGACGCCCTGCACGAGCAGCAGCGGTCGGTCGTAGCCCGCGACCGGGACCTCGAGGTATTCGCGCAACGCGTCCTGCAGCGCGGGCACGTCGAGTGCCCGCGACAGCATCTGCGCCACCGACACGGTGCCGGTCATGGCCGCGAACTGCCGGAACGGCACTTCGGGGGCCGCGTCGACGAACTGCTTCCCGACCGGGGTCAGGTAGCTGTCGACGTCCAGTTCCGGGTACGCGTCGCGGACTCCCGCGATCAGGTACGACATGTACACGGTGAGGCCGGCGAGGCCCTGCGGCGGAAACGAGGGGCCGCTCCAGTTCGACACCATCTCGATGTTCGACGGCACCCCGTTGGCGACGGCCCCGCGGTAGTCGAGTTCCGGCGCGTACGACGTGGCGACGTGTGCGGCGAACACCGCGGCCTGACCGCCCTGGGACAGTCCGACGGCCATCCACGTGGAGGAGAGGTCGGCGTCGATCTCCCTGGCGGCGCGCACGGAGTCGACGACGCTGCGGCCTGCGACCTTCCCGTCGAGGTAGGGCGGCACCCCGGGGGTGCCCAGGCCCACGTAGTCGGTGGCGGCCACGGCGTAGCCGAGTTGCAGCCAGCTGCTCACGTAGTCCGAGGATTGCGGGTCGACGCCCGTCACGGACGGTGCGTCGGCGTCGGAGTCCCCCACCGTTCCGTGCGCCCACGCGATGACGGGCCATCCCCCGGCGGGCGGCGTCCCGGGAGGCACGAACACCATCCCGGTGCATGGGGCGATGCCGTGCCGGTCGGTGGTGAGGTATGTCATCCGGTACGCACTTCCGGTCCCACGGAGCCAGAGTTCGGCCGGCAACTCGGACGAGGCGACGACGGCGCCGGCGGTCGATCCGGCCCGCAGCGGATCCGCACCGACAGTTGGTGCCCACAGCACGCTGACCAGTGCGAGCAACGCCACGATGCGCCACCATCTCCGCACCTCTCAACGGTAGCTGCGCGGGGGTGGCGCAGTACTGTAAATCGTCCACTCGCGGGGAAGTGGGACACACGAGACCGGGAGAGCAGAAGAGACATGAGTGACGACGGCCCGATCCTGACTCCGGGCGACACTTGCTGGCAGGTTGCCCACGCCGATCGTCTCGCGTGCATCGTCGACGCGGCGGACTACTTCCGCCACGCCAAGTCCGCGATGCTGCAGGCGCGCAGGCGCATCATCCTCATCGGCTGGGACTTCGACACGAGGATCCAGTTCGAACCGGACGAGAAGACGCTCGACGGGCCCAATCAGCTCGGCCGGTTCCTGGCCTGGCTGACCCGCGAACGTCCGGATCTCGAGATCTACCTGCTCAAATGGAACATCGGGGCGTTCACCGCGATCGGACGCGGGATGACCCCGATCTTCGTGGTCAACTGGGTGACGGACCGCCGCCTGCACTTCGAACTCGACGCCGCCCACCCGATCGGCTCGGCGCACCACCAGAAGATCGTCGTCATCGACGACGCGCTCGCGTTCTGCGGCGGCATCGACATGACCGTCGACCGGTGGGACACCCCCGAACATCGGGACCGCAACCATTACCGGACGCAGCCGAACGGCAAGCGGTACGGGCCGTGGCACGACGCGACGACCGCCGTCGACGGGGACGCGGCGAAGGCCATCGGCGAACTGGCCCGCGCCCGGTGGAAGGCGGCCACCGGGCAGGATCTGGGGCCGGTCGACGAGATCGCGGGACGGACGCCGTGGCCGGAGGGCCTGGAGCCGGCGATGCGGGCCGTCGACGTGGGCGTCGCACGCACGCTGCCCGAGCTCGACGACCGGGACGAGGTCCGGGAGATCGAGGCCCTGTACCTGGCCGCGATCGCCGGCGCCGAACGGTCGCTGTACATCGAGAGTCAGTACCTGGCGTCGCGCACCCTCGCCGAGGCGATCGCCGCACGACTCCGCGAACCGGACGGGCCGGAGATCGTGCTGGTGCTGCCGCGCAACGCCGACGGCTGGCTCGAGCAGAAGGCGATGGACGGCGCCCGCCGCCGGTTACTGCACCTGCTCTGGCGGGCCGACACCGGGAACCGGCTGGGCGTCTACTACCCCGTCACGGCGGGCGGTGAGCCGATCTACGTCCACGCCAAGGTGCTGGTGATGGACGACCGTCTCCTGCGGGTGGGTTCGTCGAACCTGAACAACCGGTCGATGGGGTTCGACTCCGAATGCGATCTGGCGGTCGAGGTCACCGCGGACACGGCGAACGGTGACGAACTGCGGGAGACCATCCTCGGCATTCGCCGTCAGCTCGTCTGCGAGCACCTGGGTGTCCCGGCCCGGTTGTTCGACGACACGCTGTCCGAGACGTCGTCGCTCCTGGGCACCGTCGAGGCGCTGCGCGGCGGTGGCCGGACATTGGAGAAGTTCGAGCCGGACACGGTCGAGGACGAAGACAGCCCGCTCGCCGAGAACGAACTGATGGATCCCGAACGCACACCGCCGAACTTCTGGGAGCGGACCAGCCGAGGCCGGTTGCGGCGCAGGGTGATCCGACGTCAGAAGGCGGCCGGTTCGGTACGGTAGATGCGCCGGTAGTCCTTGCGGAACGCCCGCCGCCCCAGTATCGACCAGGCCACCCTGGCCGCGAAGGGCATCTCCGACAGGAACATTCGGCGCTCCTCGGGGGTCGCCCCCTGGAGGATGTAGCCGAGGAACACCAGCAGCCGGTCCTTGGGGATCGACGCGCGGCCACGGTCACCCATCTCCTGCCACTCGGCGAGTGTCATGAACTGCTCCGCCATCGGGAGGATGTGCCGCTCCTCCTCACCGAGGTGCTCCCCCAGCGCCGTGGACAGCGCGGTCAGCGTCTTCGCCAGCGGTTCGCCGTCCGCCGCGCCCGCCGCGAACGCGGCGCCCTGCGACTGCGCCAGCGACAGCAGCTCGGAGATGCGCTCGTGCTGCTCCTCCATCCGCAGCACCAGCGCCGCGTCGGTGGGCGCGCGGTCGAGTAGCTTCGGCCACAGCAGGTCGTCCTCACTCGAATGATGGTGGTGGAGGGCGGTGGCGAGTTCCTCGAAGAACGCGACCACCTCCCCGGCCCGGGCGGTGTCGCCGGCGGGAACTCCGCGGACGAGTGCGGGCAGCGCGGCGAACTGGCGGCGGAAGCAGTTGTGGACCACCACCATCTCGCGGGTGTCGGGGCGGGTCGGGTGAGCAGTCGGAGTTGTCATGCGATCAAGGGTCGGTTCGGCGTCTTGGAGAGCACTTGGAGGCCACTAGTGCCTACGCTTGGCACGATGGTGCGGATTCGAGTACTCGGGACGCTCGAGGCGGAGGACGAATCGGGGGCGGTGGACCTCGGCGGCCCCCGCCAGCGGGCCGTGCTCGCCCTGCTGCTCGTCGCGCGCGGCGAGGTGGTTCCGGTGGATCGGCTCGTCGACGACCTCTGGCATGGCACTCCCCCGGCGCGGGCCGTCGGTGCACTTCAGGCATACATTTCCAATCTGCGGCGGGCACTCGAGCCGCGCCGTGCGCCACGGGCGGACTCCACTGTCCTGGTGAGCCGCGCCCCCGGTTACGCGCTCACCCTCCCACCGTCCGCTGTCGATGCGTGGGAATTCGAGGCTCTGGTCCGCTCGGCCGCGGGCACGGGGCGGGCCGACCTGGAGCGGGCGCTGGGCCTGTGGCGGGGGCCTGCGTTCGCCGAGGTGGCCGGTGAGCACTGGGCACTCGCCGAGATCGCCCGGCTCGAGGAACTCCGGGTGGTAGCGCGCGAAGGGGCGGTGGCCGCCGCCGTCGCGTCCGGCGACGCCGCGGGCGCGGTACTCGACGCGCAGTCCCTCACCCGGGACCATCCGCTCCGGGAAGAGGGGTGGCGGTTGCTCGCCCTGGCGTTGCACCGCAGCGGGCGACAGGCCGACGCCCTCGCCGCATTGCGGGAGGCTCGTGCCCGGCTGGCGGACGAACTCGGCCTCGACCCCGGTCCCGGTCTGACCGAACTCGAACACGGGATCCTCACGGGCACCGTCCCGTCCGCACCCGTCGCCGCCCCCGCCCCGGTGCCCGTCGACACCGCCCCGGCCCCCTGGTTCCTCGGCCGCTCCGCGGAATTGGCGACCCTGACCGAGCTGATGAGCGATCCCGGCACCCCGGTGGTCCTCCTGGGCGGCGACGCCGGATCGGGGAAGTCGTCCCTGCTGCGCCGGTTCCGTCGAACCCTGCACGCCGCGGGGTGGCAGGTGGCGGTGGGCCGCTGCCCCGAGGTGGACGGCGCCCCTCCCGCCTGGGCGTGGGTGGAGATCCTGCGGGCGCTGCGCGAGACCGTCGACCCCGGCGCCGAGGCGGACGCGCTGGCACCCCTGCTCGCCGACGACCGTTCGCACGCGGCGCGGCCGGACGACCCGAGCGGACGGTTCCTGCTGCACCGTGCGGTCGCCGACTACCTCGGGACCGTCCGCGATCACGGCCCGCTCGCCGTCGTCCTCGACGACGTCCACCGCGCCGACGAGGACACCCTGTCGATCCTCGTGCGGCTCGCCCAGCAGCGGTCGCCGATCCTGCTGATCCTCGCGTTCCGCCCGGACGAGGTCGACGCGAACCTGGAGAACTGTTTCGCCGATCTCGCGTCGCTGCAACCGACGCGCATCCGCCTCGGCGGACTCGGACCCGAGGACTCGGCGGAGCTGATCCGGCACGTGTCGGGCCGCGACCCCGACCCCGGCATCCTCCGCGCGCTTGCCGACCGGACCGGTGGAAATCCGTTCTACCTGCAGGAGAGTGCCCGGCTCCTGGACAGTGAGGGCGAATTGGTGGCCACGTCGGAAGTGCCCGAGGGGGTCCGGGACGTTCTCCGCAGGCGGATCGCCCGCCTCCCCGAACTGACCGTGTCCGTCCTGCGACTGGCCGCGGTCGTGGGTCGCGAATCCGACATCGACGTCCTCACCAGGGCCGCCGAAGTTGACGAGGACGCCGTGTTCGACGCACTCGAATCGGGGGTGATCGCCGGACTGCTCGGCGAGCCGCGCTCCGGGACCGTCCGCTTCACGCACGCCCTCGTCCGCGACACCCTCTATTCCGACCTCACCCGGCTGCGCAGGAGCCGCTGGCACGCCCGGGTCGGGTCGGCGCTCGAGGCGTTGCGGCCGCACGACGTCGCGGCGCTCGCGCACCATTTCACCGAGGCGCTGTCCGCCGCGACCGCACGGCAGGCCCTCGACCACAACGTCGCGGCCGCGGCGCAGGCGGCCGACCGCTACGCCCACGACGCGGAGATCGGCTTCCTGGACGACGCCCTCCGCGCGGCCGACCGGTTGCCGCCGGACGACGCGGCGTCCGTGGACGAGCGCGTCGACATCCTCACCGAGCTGAGCCGCACCCAACTCGCCGCGGGCATCGGACTGGACGGGGCCCGTTCGCGGAAGCGGGCCCTCGCGCTCGCCCGGGACGCGGGCCGCACCGATCTGGCGATCCGGGTGCTCGCGTTCGTCGACACCCCGACACCGTGGATCAACCGGCGCTACGGCGAAGTCGACACGGCCGTCGTGGACCTGATCGAGGCGCTGCTGCGGGACGAGGAACCGGAGCCGGCGGTGCGGTGCCGGCTGCTGGTCACGCTCGTCCACGAGATCGGGGCAGAGGATCACGAGCGCACCGGGTCCGCGGTCCGGGAGGCCGAGGTCCTCGCCCGCGGCCTGGACGATCCGGTGCTTCTCGGGCTGGTGCTCTGCGCCGTCCACGCGGGAACCGGCTCGCCGACCAGCACACTCGGCGACCACGTCATCGGCGACGAACTGCTCCGGATCGGCGACCGGACGCAGCTACCGGTGTTCACCATGCTCGGCCATCACCTGCTGGCCGAGATCGCGTCCGGCAACGGCGACATCCCGGCGATCGAACATCACATGGGCCTGCAGTCGGAACTGGCGGACCGGTACCGGTTCCAGCAGGCGCAGGCAACCGGGCAGATGAACCGTGCGATGGTCGCGCACCTCACCGGCGACCTGGCCTCGGCGGAACGCCACTACGAGCGCGGCCACGAGTTGATGGTCCGGGCCGGCCTCGACGCGGACAGCGTCTTCGCCCTCGCGGTGTTCACGCTGCGGCTCACCGAGGGCCGGGCCGGCGAATTCGAGGCCGTCATCGCGACGGTCGACAGTGCCGCCACGGACGTGCTCGCCGATCTGCACGCCCTCGCCCTTCTCGGCAACGGCAAACCGGAGCAGGCGCGTCAGGTCCGGCGTCACCTCCGCCCCGTCCGCCGCGACTTCTTCCATTCCCTCATGATGTCGCTGCGCGGCCTCGTCGTCGCCGGGCTGGGCGAGCGGGACGAGGCGGCGTCCGTGCGCGCGGAACTGAGCCCGTACAGCGGGCAGATCGGGGGCGGCGACACGGCGGCGTTCGCGGTCGGGCCCGTCGACACCATCCTCGGCGACCTCGAGATGCTGCTCGGCAGGCCCGAGGCGGCGCGCACGCACTACGCCGCGGCGCTCGCACTGGCCGAACGCTGCGGCTGCCCGGCCTGGATCGACGCCGCCCGCACCCGGGTGACCACCCACCCAAGCGAGTTCCAAGTGGGTCACTAGCGGACGGGCGCACAGTCGGAGGCGACAGAACCATCCGGCTTTCCTGGAGGCTCCCCCATGAGTTCCCTGCTCGCCCGCCTCGGCGCGGCCGCCGCGACCCGTCCCTGGCGGGTGATCGCCGCGTGGCTGACGCTGCTCGTCCTGGTGTTCGCCGCCGCATCCGCGTTCGGCGGCACCAACCACGACGACTACAACGTGCCCGGTCTGCCGTCGCAGCAGGGGACGAATCTGCTGAGCGAACGATTCCCGGAGATGTCGGGGGCGGACGCCCGGGTGGTCGTTCACTCCGACACGGGCCCGCTCGCCCCCGGCATCCTCATCGATCTCGGCACCAGGCTGGCGGACGTGAACGGCGTGAGTGCCGTATCGCCACCCCGCCTGTCCCAGGACTCCGACACGGCGGTGATCAGCCTCAACTACCGCATCCCGGTCACCGACTTCCAGGGCAGCGAGGGCGTCGACGCCCTCGAGTCCGCGGTCGCCGGCACCTGGGCGCAGGGGATGCAGGTGGAACTGGGCGGGCAGGTGCCCGAGAACATCTCCAAGCCGTCGGGCACCGCCGAGGCGGTGGGAATGATCCTGGCGCTGATCATCCTGGTGTTCGCGTTCGGTTCCGTGGTCGCCGCGGGACTGCCCCTGGCCGTGGCACTCGTCGGCGTGGGCATCGGGTCCGGCCTCATCACGATCATGGCCGGGTTCACCGGTATCAGCACCATCGCACCGACCATCGCGACGATGGTCGGCATCGGCGTCGGGATCGACTACGCACTGCTGCTCGTCACCCGGTACACCGAGGGCCTGCGGTCCGGGATGCCGGTCCGGGACGCCGTCGCGGCCGCCAACTCCACAGCCGGGACGTCGGTGATCTTCGCCGGGACCACCGTCCTCGTCTCGCTGTTCGGGTTGCGGCTGTCGGGACTGCCGATGTACGCGTCGTTCGGCTACGCCACGTTCGCGATGGTCGGCATCGTCATGCTCACCTCCGTCACGCTGGTGCCCGCACTGTGCGGGCTGGCGGGCACGCGGGTGCTCGGCAAACGGTCCCGTGCCCGGGCCGAACGTCGGACGACGTCGCCGCTGACCGAACGGTGGGCGATCCGGGTGAGCCGCCGCCCATGGCTGTGGGCGCTGACGGCGCTCGGCGTGCTGCTGCTCCTGGCCGCGCCGGTGCTGGGCATGCGGACGTGGCCGCAGGACGCGGGCAGCGCACCGGCCGCCAACACGATCCGTCAGGCCTACGACCTGATCGACTCCGAATTCGGGCCCGGCGCCAACGGACCACTGATGGTGGCGGTCGACCTGAACGAGGTTCCGGCAGCCGAGCTTCCGTCGATCGCACGTGACCTCGCGGCCGAACCCGGGGTGGCGTCCGTGACGCCCGTCCTGACGAACACCGATTCGACGGCCGCGCTGATCTCGGTGCAGCCGACCACCGGACCCAGCGATCCCCGCAGCACCGAACTGCTCGAACGGATCCGGTCCGACGCCGCCGACGGCGTCCACGTCACCGGACTCACCGCCGTGTTCGCCGACATCTCGGCCCGTCTCGCCGAACGGCTGTGGCTGGTGATCGCGTTCGTCGTCGCGCTGTCGGTGGTGCTGCTCACGTTCGTGTTCCGCGCGCCGGTGGTCGCGGTGAAGGCGGCCGCCATGAACCTGCTGTCGGTGGCCGCGGCCTACGGCGTCATGGTGATGGTGTTCCAATGGGGCTGGGGTGCAGAGCTACTCGGCCTCCCCCATGCGCTTCCGGTGTCGAGTTGGGTGCCGATCCTCATGTTCACCATCCTGTTCGGACTGTCGATGGACTACGAGGTGTTCCTGCTCTCCCGGGTCCGCGAACGCTGGCTCGCCACGGGCGACTCGCACCGGAGCGTCGTCGAGGGACTGGCGTCGACGGGCCGGGTGATCACGAGTGCGGCGGCGATCATGGTCGCGGTGTTCGCCGGGTTCGCGCTCGACGGCGACGTCACCGTGAAGATGATGGGCGTCGGCCTCGCGTCCGCGGTCCTCATCGACGCGACGATCGTGCGGATGGTGCTGGTGCCCGCGACGATGTACCTGCTGGGCGACGCCAACTGGTGGCGGCCGGGCGGACGTCGCGACGCGGCAGCCGGCGGGGACGGGGGCGGGGCTGCTACGCCCGCAGGCGCTCCACTTCCGCTTCGAGCGCGATGACCCGCCGATACAGGGCCTGGATGCTCGCCATGCACACCCCGTTCGCGTCCACCATGGCGATGCGACGGTCGTTCGAACCGAGCCCGAAGGCGGTGGCGAAATCCTGCGCCATCGGGCCCAGGTGCCGCACCGACTCGTGATCGAAACCGTAGGTCCAGACGCTGACCGGCATCTCGGCGAGGCGGTCGAGCACCTCGCTCGCACTGGCGGGCGGCGCCTGGACGGCCACCCCGCGTTTGCGGGTCAGCAGCGAATGAAACCACGCCAGCGGGTGGCGGGTACGGGCCGCTGTTCGCGCCCGCACCCGCCCCCGACGGGTGTCGACCCACACGGAGTCAGTCCGGGAGTTCGCCGACATCGTGCTTGATCGTCGCGTCGCTGAGAAGCAGGCCGACCCCGAGGGCCATGACGCCGATCCCGAGTCCGATTGCGGCTCCGCCCAATCCGAGCATGATTCCGAGCATGTTGTCTCCTGTCGTCGATGGTGTACGGGATGTCGTGCCCCCGCTTTCTGAACACCTACGACTCTCGCCGCTCCGGGCCTTCGAGATAAGACACCTCAGGGGTGGTGCAACCACACCCCCGGACGCGGCGCCGGGCGGCACAATGGCGGCCATGACGGAATTACCGGAGTGGGCCCGCACCCTCGATCTCGCCCCGCACCCCGAAGGCGGCTGGTACCGCGAGACGTGGCGCAGTGACGTCACGATCCCGGAGGAGAGCCTGCCGGACGACTATCCGGGGCCGCGGTCGGCGGGCACCGCGATCCTGTTCCTGCTGATGCCCGGACAGCAGTCGGCGTGGCACAGCGTGCGCAGCGCCGAGATCTGGCTGTACCACCGGGGCAGCCCCCTGCTGCTCGAACTCGGCGGCGACGGAAGCGAACCCGCTTCCCCCGACGCGCTGATCCTCGGCGCGGACGTCGCGGCGGGCCAGCAACCGCAACTGCTCGTCCCGCCGCGGCACTGGCAGCGCGCGAAGCCCGAGGGCGACGAACCGACCCTCGTCAGTTGCGTCGTCACCCCGGGCTTCGACTTCGCGGACTTCCAGCTGTAGGCGCTTCGCGCTCGTGCGCCTTTCTGGTAGCTGGAGCAACCAGAAAGGCGCACGGGTGCTACGCGCCGAACGTGTACGGGTCGGGTCCGAGGCGGCCGTCGGCCCGGGTCAACGAACCGATCGTGTTGATCTCGTCGGGGGTCAGTTCGAAGTCGAAGACGTCGAAGTTGGCGACGATACGCTCCGGCGTCACCGACTTGGGGATGACGACGTTCCCGATCTGCAGGTGCCAGCGGATGATCACCTGTGCGGTCGTCTTACCGTGCGCGGCAGCGATCTTCGCGATGGACTCGTCGTCGAGGACGGTGCCCTGCCCCAGCGGGCTCCATGCCTCGGTCGCGATGCCCTTGCCGGTGTGGAAGGCACGCAGGTCGGCCTGGTTGAACCGCGGGTGCAGTTCCACCTGGTTGAGCGCGGGCACCTCGCCCGTCTCGGCGATCAGACGGTCGAGGGTCTCCGGGGTGAAATTGGAGACACCGATCGACCGCGCACGCCCGTCGGCCTTGATCTTCTGGAAGGCCTTGAACGTGTCCACGTAACGGTCCGCGGACGGCACCGGCCAGTGGATGAGGTACAGGTCGACGTAGTCGAGACCGAGCCGGCTCAGGCTGTCGTCGAACGCGCGGAGCGTGGAGTCGTAACCCTGGTCGCTGTTCCACAGCTTGGTGGTGACGAACAACTCGTCACGGGCGACGCCGGAGTCCGCGAGCGCGCGGCCCACTCCGGTCTCGTTCTCGTAGACCTTGGCGGTGTCGATGCTGCGGTACCCGGCCTTCAGGGCCTCGGCGACCGCGGCGTAGCTCTCGTCGTCCGGCACCTGCCACACGCCGAAGCCGAGGGCAGGAATGCTGTTCCCGTCGTTGAGCGTGACCGTAGGTACAGGACTCTGTGCAGTGTTGAAACCCATGGGACTGTCCAACCGGGCACCCGGACCCAATGTTCCCGCCCGTCTCAGAATGTGGACTTTCGCGTGTCGTTTCGGTATCACCGGGTAATCCGACGGCATCGGCGTTCAGGTGGTGACGCGCCCGGTGAAAGGGGCGGACATGGGCCTCGGGTACACATTGGCCTATCGGTTCAAGATCACGCCCTGGGTGAAGGCGGGCCGGGTCTTCGGGAACCAGATCGAGACATTGATCGATCCCTTCGACGCACCACCGGGCGAGGTCCTCGACATCGGATGCGGCACCGGCGACCACGCCATCGAACTGGCCCGGCGGGGCTGGCAGGTGACGGGGATCGACACCGTCCAGCTGGCCCTCGACAAGGCGCGGTCCAAGGCCCGGAAGGCGGGCGTCGACGTGCGGTTCATGCACGCGGACGCCACCGACCTCGAGCACGCCGTCGGTCGCGGGTACCACCTGATCCTGGACGTGGGGTGCTACCACGGGCTCAGCGACCACGCCCGGGTCGCGTACGCCGAGAACGTCACGACCGTGGCCGAACCGCACGCCACGCTGCTGATGTTCGCGTTCGGGCCGGGACATCGCGGCCCGCTGCCGCGGGGTGTGTCCCGCTCCGACGTGGAGCGCACGTTCGAGAAGTGGAAACTCGTGTCGGACGTCGACGCCGACACGACCGGTATGCCGGGACCGCTCAAGAAGGCCGACCCCCGCTGGTTCCGGCTCGTCAAGCGCTGACGCGCCCGTGAGTACTTGTTAACCGCCCGCGGTTAACAAGTACTCACGGGTCCTGGGACAATCGTCAGGTGACTGCAACACTGCGCATCAGCGGACTGTCGGCTTTGCGCGGTGAGCGCACCCTGTTCTCCGACCTCGACCTGACCGTCGCCCCCGGCGACGTGACCGGACTGGTGGGGGCGAACGGTGCAGGCAAGTCGACGCTGCTGACCACCCTCGCGGGGATCGGGTCCGCGGACGTCGAGGGCAGCATCGTGCTCAGCCCGCCCGACGCCGCCGTCGGCTACCTCGCTCAGGAACCGGACCGGATCGCCGGCGAGACCGTGCTCGATTTCCTGGGCCGCAGGACGGGCGTCACCGAGGCCGAGCACACCATGAACGCGGCCGCCGAAACGCTCGGCGAGTCGGACGAGGACCTCTACTCCCCCGCGCTGGAACGCTGGCTGGCGCTGGGCGGCGCCGACCTCGCCGAGCGCGCGGAGAAGGTCGTGTGCGAACTCGGGCTGGGGGTGCCGCTCGACGCACACATGACGTCGCTGTCCGGTGGGCAGGCGGCGCGGGCCGGGTTGGCGTCGCTGCTGCTGTCCCGGTACGACGTGCTGCTGCTCGACGAGCCGACCAACGACCTCGACCTGGTGGGGCTCGAGCAGCTCGAGCGCTTCGTCGGCGAGAGTCGCGCGGCGATGGTGGTGGTGAGTCACGATCGAGAATTCCTGGCGCGCACCGTGACCGGCATCGTGGAACTCGACCTCGCGCAGCAGCAGATCGCGGTCTACGACGGCAGCTACGACTCGTATCTCGCCGAACGGGAGATCGCACGCAGGCATGCCCGGGAGGCGTACGAGGAGTACGCCGGAACCCGGTCGGATCTCGAGGACCGCGCGCAGATGCAGCGGAACTGGATGGAGCACGGCGTCCGCAACGCCCGCCGCAAGGCGAAGGACAACGACAAGATCGGCAAGGGGCTGCGCACCGAGTCCACCGAGAAGCAGGCCGCGAAGGCCCGGCAGACGCAACGCCGGATCGAGCGGCTGGAGGTGGTCGAGGAGCCGCGCAAGGAGTGGGAACTGCGGATGGAGATCGCCGCCGCCCCCCGCAGCGGATCGGTGGTGGCGACGGCGAACGGTGCCACCGTCGCGTGGGGTGGGGACCGCGAGTTCACGTTCGGCCCGGTCACCACTCAGGTGGACTGGGGTGATCGGATCATCGTCACCGGCGCCAACGGCTCCGGGAAGACGACCCTGCTGAAGGTGCTCCTCGGCAAGATCGCCCTGGACGCGGGCACCGCCTCACTCGGTTCGGGTGTGGCGATCGGCGAGATCGATCAGGCCCGCGGCCTGTTCGAGGGTGCCGAGAAGGTGTCCGACGCGTTCGCGGCGCAGGTCCCGGACTGGCCGGACGCCGACGTGCGGACGCTGCTCGCGAAGTTCGGGCTCAAGGGACAACACGTGCTGCGGCCCGCGGCGTCGCTGTCGCCCGGCGAACGCACCCGCGCCGCCCTCGCCCTGCTGCAGGCGCGGGGCGTGAACCTGCTGGTGCTCGACGAGCCCACCAACCACCTGGACCTTCCGGCGATCGAACAGCTCGAGCAGGCGATGGAGAACTTCGACGGCACGCTGCTGCTCGTCACCCACGACCGGCGGATGCTGGATTCGACGCGCAGCACCCGCCGCTGGCGGATGGACGGCGGCAGGCTGTCCGAGGAGTAGTCAGTCGCCCTCGGCCATGGGCGGCAGCGCCTTGACGAACGGCGGGTCGTAGTCGACCTTCCCGAGCTTCGCGGCGCCACCGGGGGATCCCAGGTCGTCGAAGAAGTCGGCGTTCGCCTTGGTGTACTCGACCCACTGGTCCGGGACGTCGTCCTCGTAGAAGATCGCCTCGACGGGGCAGACGGGCTCACAGGCACCGCAGTCGACGCATTCGTCGGGGTGGATGTAGAGCATCCGACCGCCTTCGTAGATGCAGTCGACGGGACATTCTTCGATGCATGCCTTGTCCAGAACGTCGACACAGGGCTCCGCGATGGTGTACGTCACGTCTGTAATCCTGTCCTTTCTTGGCGTCCTGCGCGAATCGCCTCCACTCTGCCACTCAATTCCCCACGGTCAACCTGTCATTTCGGCGCCCACATACCGTTGCCCATGGTTGACAAACTGTTGGGTTTTCACAACACTTTGTTGCATGAGTCCAGTGCGGCGCGGGGACTCCCTGCCCATCTACAACCGCATCGGCGTGCTGCGTGCCGAACGCGGGATGAGCCGGGCTCAGCTGGCGGGACTGATCGACGTCAATCCCCAGACCGTCGGTGCGCTCGAACGGGGCGACCACTACCCCAGCCTCGACCTGGCGTTCCGGATCTCGTGGGTGTTCGAACTCCCGGTGGAAGCCATATTCTCCCGCACCGAGTTCGGGCCCCTGTCCACCGAGCTGTACCGCACCGGCCGACCGCCGTCCACGACAGGAAGCGGGGAGAGTTCCCATGCCTGAGACCAATCTGATCGAGAGGTACCAGGGGTTCCGGACGCGCAGATTCCTCCAGAACGAGAGTCGTTACCGCACGTGGCTACCGAGGTGGCGGACGCGCAGCCGCCGACGAATCCTGGTGGTCGCCCTCGCGGTGACGTTCGTGTTCATGACCGCCGTCGGGATCGTGTGTCATGTCGACATGACCGTCGGACCCCTGCTCTGGCTGCCCGCGTGCCTGTTGTTCTTCCCGCTGTGGACGATGCTGCAGATCGTGTCCGGGCGACAGGGGGACGCGCCGCGCGACGCTCTCGACGAGTGGGAGATCCAGCAACGCAACAGTGCCCGCTCGATCGGACTCACGGTCACTCAGCTACTGACGCTCCTCCCGGCGATGTACCTGATCTTCGTCGGCGCGCTGGAGGCCGATCACAGCAACGTGCCGTACGCCGCCGGACTGCTCGTCGTCACCGCGCTGATGGTCGGGGGTTGCACGCCGGCCATGATCCTCGGCTGGACCCGACCCGACCCCGAACCCGACGACCTGGCCTCGGACGACCTGGCCTCGTAGGAACATCCGCCTCCAGATGGGAAGGACCCATGTCTCAGACCCTCACGATCGACGGCATCTCCAAGCGGTACGGTGACGTCGTCGCACTCGACGACCTGTCCTTCGAGGTCCGCCCCGGTGAGATCTTCGGTTTCGTCGGCAGCAACGGCGCGGGCAAGACCACCACGATGCGCATCGCGCTGGGCGTCCTGTCCGCCGATTCCGGCGAGGTCCGGCTGGGCGGCAACCCGGTGGACCTAGACGTGCGGCGCACCATCGGCTACATGCCGGAGGAACGCGGGCTGTACCCGAAGATGAAGGTGGGCAAGCAACTCGCCTACCTCGCCGAACTTCACGGCCTTCCCCGCTCCGCGGCGCGGGACGCCGTCGCACGCTGGACCGAACGTCTCGGCATCGCGGACCGTGTCGGCGACACCGTCGACGCACTCTCGCTCGGCAATCAGCAACGCGTCCAACTGGCCGCCGCGCTGGTCCACGATCCCGCGGTGCTGGTTCTCGACGAACCCTTCTCCGGGCTCGACCCCGTCGCGGTGGACGTCATGAGCGACGTACTGGTGGAGAAGGCGAACACCGGAGTGCCGGTGATCTTCTCGAGCCATCAACTCGAACTCGTCCAGCGCCTGTGCCACCGCGTCGGGATCATCAGCCACGGCCGGATGCGTGCGGTCGGCACCGTCGACGAACTGCGCGGCGGCGGCAACGCCCAACTGGAAGTCCACGCACCGGAGGCGCCGGTCGGCTGGGCCCATCACCTGGCCGGAGTCACCACGATCAGTCACCTCGACGGCCGCACCCTGCTGTCGCTCGACGCCCACGTGGACGACCAGCTGGTGCTGCACACGGCCCTGAAAACCGGACCGGTGCACGAGTTCTCGCTGCACAGGCCCACCCTGACCGATCTGTTCCGAGAGGTGGTCACCGCATGAGTGCCCCGCTGAGCCCCGCCCGCGCGATCGGCCTCGTCGCCCGCCGCGAATTCCTGACCCAGGTGGCGAAGAAGAGCTTCGTCATCAGCAACGTGATCATCCTGCTGGCTATCGTGGGTGGCATCGTCGCGTACTCGCTGTTCTCGGGCGGCGACGAAGACCGCGCCACCATCGGACTCGTCGGCGACCAGTCGCTCGCGCCGGTTCTCGTGGCCACCGGTGACGCGACCGGAACCCCGGTCGACGTCGTCCCGGCCGCCGACGAACAGGCCGCGCGGGACCAGGTGGACAGCGGCGACCTCGACGTCGCGCTGATTCCCGGCACCGGCGGATCGGTGACGGCCGTCACCGAATCCGAGCTGGGTTCCGGGCTTCGCACCGTGATCGATGCGGCCGTCATGCAGCAGGCCCAGGCCGGCGCCCTCGCCGCGCAGGGTGTGGACCCCGCGGAACTCGCCGCCGCGACCGGCCGGGCGGTCGTCACCGTCGACGCGCTCGACCCGCCCGACCCGGAAAAGGGCCAGCGCGTGGCCCTCTCCGTCGCCGTGGTCGTCCTGCTGTACATGCAGATCATGATGTTCGGCATGTACGTGGCGATGGGTGTGGTCGAGGAGAAGTCGAGCCGCGTCGTGGAACTGCTCCTGTCGACGCTGCGACCGCTGCAACTGCTCTGGGGCAAGGTGATCGGCATCGGCGCGGTCGGACTCGTCCAGCTGACCGCCTACGGTGTGGCCGGGGTCGCGACCGGACTCGCGACCGGCGTGCTCACCGTGACCGGGACGGCGATCGGGGTGCTGGCCGGGACGCTCGGCTGGTTCGTGCTCGGATTCGCGTTCTTCGCCGTCCTGTACGCCGCGGCCGGGTCGATGGTGTCGCGGCAGGAGGATGTCAACGCCACCGCGTCGCCGCTGATGGTCCTGATCGTCATCATGTTCTTCAGCGCCTTCTCCTCGGTGAGCAACCCGGACGGCACCCTGAGCAACGTCCTCAGCTGGATTCCGCCGTTCTCGGCGATCCTGATGCCGCTGCGCATCGCCGCCGGGGTGGCGTCCCCGGTCCAGGTCGTCGTCACCATCGCCCTGATGCTCGCGGTGACCGCCGCACTCAGCGTGCTGGCCGCGAGGATCTACCAGCGCTCCATCCTGCGGATCGGCAAGGTCGTGTCCTGGAAGGAGGCGCTCGGGAGGTAACGAATCCCCGGCGCCCGCCGAAGTTCCCCGGGTAGTCTTCGAACCGTCGATCGATGCTGCTCAGCTGCCGTTTCGGAACGGGGAACACCATGGTCGTCCGCCGCAGGAAGCCGCTCGTCGCCATCGCCGTCGCCGTGGTCGTGTCCATGACGTCGGCGCTGACGGCGTGCACGTCCGACGAGCCGACCTCCTCGGCCGGTGGCAACGCCGGGCCCGACGGCTCCCCCGTCGCGTATGAGGAACCGGTCAAACTGTCGAGCGAGAACGGTGTGCTCGAAGTCCGGCTGTCCGCCCACCAGGGCACCGTCGACCTCGACACCGTCCCGGAACCGGTGTCCAACTTCCTGGTCTTCGGATACGAGGTTCTGCAGGGCACGAGTTCGAACGGCTCGACCACGGGCGACGACGTCTATCCGGCGCCGACGTTGCGCGTCGATCCCGGCGAGCGCCTGATCATCCACTACGACAACGATCTGCGGGACCTGACGATCGAGGACTTCTACGATCCCGCGTTCACGCCGGCGGGCGGTGACGTCCCGATCTATCCGCCGGCCCTCGAGTCCGCGCCGCTGAACCTGCACACCCACGGTCTGCACGTGAGCCCGGACGGCAACGCCGACAACGTGCTGCTCGACATCCCTGCCGGGATGGGCAACGTCTACGACTACGCGGTGCCGAAGGACATGCCGAACGGAATGTACTGGTACCACAGTCACCGTCACACGCTGACCGCGCAGCAGACGTACGCGGGGCTCGCGGGTCTGCTGGAGATCGGGCGGCCCGACGGCAACCTTCCCCTGGTGACGCAGAACGACGTTCCCATCCGCGACATGGCGCTGCAGTACAACTTCGTCTTCGACCGCAAAGGAAATGGGCACCAGCTGAACGACCCCAACTGGCCGCAGTTCGTGAGCACCCTGAAGCCCCCGGAGGGATCGCAACTCGCCGACGGCACGTACTCGCCGAGCCTCGCCCCGGTGAACTTCGCCGACACGACGGAGGGTGCCCAGTACGTCACCAACTGGTACGCCGGGCCGCTGTCCCCGGCGAATCACCGCGGGCAGAACCAGTTCGTGCCGGGCAATCTGCAGAGTTTCCGCAGTGCTTCGACGACCGTGCCCGCCGATCCGTCACTACCGGACAACGAGCGCGACGTGCAGTACACGATCAACGGGCAGTTCCAGCCGGAGCTGAAACTGAAGCCGGGCCAGACGGAGATCTGGGTACTGGCCAACATCAGCGATTTCGCGTACATGCCGCTCCGGCTCACCGAGACCGCGACGGGCAAGCATCCCCAGTTCTCGATCGTCGGCCAGGACGGCAACCCCTTCACCCAGGTGCAGCGGCCGGTCGGCGGTGACGGCACCCGGCTCGTCATCCCGCCGGGGTCGCGGTACGCGATCGCCGTGACCATGCCGGACACCGGCGACCTGGTGCTCGACATGCCACCGCTGGACGGGGCGAAACCCGTCACCAATCCCGGGGTGCTCTACACGAACAACGGCACCGACAATCCGCCCGCCGAACTGGGCACCGTGACAGTCGACCCGTCGGTCATCAGCTACGCCGACGGCTTCTTCACCTTCCCCACCCAGACTCTCGTCCACGTCACCCCCGACAGCGGGGAAGGCCGGACCACGCCGTTCGAACCCGGCCAGAACCTCGACGCCTACACGTCGTTCGTGGACACGTCGGTGATGACGCCCGACGTGAAGCGGACCCTCACGGTGTCGGGCGGGTTCGGCAACGAGAAGGCCAGCAACAGCGACCCGAAGGCGTTCACGTACGAGTTCGACGACAACACGTTCCCGAACATCCCCTTGATCCAGCCGCGGCTCAATTCGGTCGAGGAATGGACGATCACGAACCTCAACAACGACGAGCATCCGATGCACATCCACGTCAATGACTTCCAGGTGATGGAAATCGTCGATCCGGTCGCGGGCACCAGGACCGGGGTGCAGCCGTGGGGTGAGGACAACGTCAACGTGCCCGCGCCCGTCACGGACGCGAACGAGACCGCGCTGGAGCCCGCATCGGTGACACTGCGCACCAAATTCACCGAGTACACAGGCACTTTCGTGATCCACTGCCACCGCCTCAACCACGAGGACAACGGGCTGATGGCCACCGTCAACGTGATTCCCGAGGTGTCGACGTACGCGGTGGCGGTGCCGGGAACGCCGGGCACACCCGCCACCGTGCAGGTCCACGACGGCAACGGCGACAAGGTGATCGCCGCCGTCACCCCGTTCCCAGCCTTCGAGGGCACCCCGACGGTGGCGATGGCCGACGTCAACGGCGACATGATTCTCGACCTCGTCGCCGGCACCGGTGCAGGTGTGGCGCCCGAGGTCGTCGCGTACGACGGCAACGATGTCGGCTCCGGACCGTTCACCGCGGAGTTGACCCGATTCGCCCCGTTCGACGCCGGTTTCCGCGGGGGTGTGAACGTCGCGGGCGCGGACATCGACGGAAACGCGCTGGCCGACAACATCATCGTCGGCACCGGGCCGGGCACCGAGTCGCAGGTGAAGGTGTTCTCGTCCACCCTGCCCACGGAGAAGGGCACCGCACCCGAGACCTTCTCGACGTTCACGCCGTACCCCGGGTCGCAGTCCGGGGTCACCGTCGCCACCGGTCTGGTCGACACCGCGTCGGGCCGGGCGAGCATCGTCACCGCTCCGGGGCCGGGAGAAGCGCCTCGCGTGAAGACGTTCCGGTACGACCTGTTCGAGCCGACCGCCGCGGCGCAGGCCGACGGCACCGCGGACGAGCACGCCGGCCACCCCGGCGGCCCGCGGACGACATCGGAGTTCCTGGCCTTCGACGAGAACTACCTCGGCGGTGTCTCCCTCTCGACGGGCTGGGTGGCGGGCGCCGAGGGCGGAGCAAAGAGCATCGTCACCGGCATGCTCGGTGGCGACGGCACGGTCCGTGTGTGGTCGAGCGGGTCACGCCTCGAAGGCGAGCCGGGCATGTACCTGGAGAGCCCGAACCATCACTCCGACGGCGCCGTCGCCTTCACCCAGATCGCCTCGTTCGCGCCGTTCGCCGGCGGCACTCCCGGCGCCGGCGTGCAGGTGGCCACGACCAGCACCACCACGGGCGCCGACCTGCTCGTCAGCGGCGGCGGGCCCGGCGGCGCCGAGGTGCGCAAGTTCGGGCTGGGGCGCCCGGACCCGCAGTCCACGACGCTGGTGCCGCTACCCCTGGGTGCGCTCCCCGCGCTCCCCGCGGCGCACGGGTCCGTGCCGCTCGGCGGCCGGTAGGAGCCGGGGTCAGGGCAGGGTCCAGAACTGGGTGGTCACCAGATAGAAGACGACGACCCAGAACACCATGGCCCCGGCGACGACGGCGAGCCCTCGACGGTTCGTCTTCGCTTCGGGAACACCCGGCGCCGGCCGCAGCCAGTGCCCCAGTATCCGGTTCACGTAGTACGGCATCGTCACGAAGCTCATGATGAAGCTGGACAGCAGATTTCCGACGAGCAGGCCGAGCCACAGCGGCATCTGCAGCGGCGACAGCGCGAGGGTGAGGATCACGACCGTCGGATAGAGGCCGACCCACACCGCAATCGACGTCTTGGTCTCGGACGGTGGCGGCGCCTCGTGGCCGTTCTCGTCGAACGCGAACCAACTGCCGAACGAGTTGTCGATGGTGCGCAATTCGAAGTCGTGGAACTTCTCCCCTTCCGCGAGCAGTTCCTGCCGTTTCGCCGAGGTGAGCCACGTGTCGAGGTCGGCGGCGTTGTCGTAGCGGTACAGCGCGGTCCACTCGTCCTGGACACCTTCGACGGGGCGGAACAGTTCGCTCCCGCGGAAACCGTCGAACCTGCTCTCCTCCAAGCGCAGTCGGTCCTGCCACGCGAGGAAGTCGTCGACGTGTTCCGGGCGGACACGGTGCGTCACGACGACCGTCACCAGCGGATCCGCCTCCCGCACGCCGCCACCGGTGATGACCTGCTGCGTGGCGGGACCGTCGAAGTACGGTTGCCCCTGATCCAGCCGCTCCTGCCGGGTGGCGCTGTTGATCCACGCCTGCACGTGGGCGACAGAATCGAAGCGGTAGACCACGACCCAGTCGGGTTGCACGGCAGTGGGTGCGGAGATCTCGGCGCCCAGAAACCCGGGGTAGCGGGACGCCGCCGCGTTCATGTCCCGCTGCCAGGCCTCGAAGGCCTCCTCGGAACCGGCACGCACCTTCTGGCCGATGATGACCGTCGCGGCGTTGCCGGTGACCTTCTCGGTGTCCATCGCCTACTCCTCACCGCTCAGGTCGTCGGAACCGATCGGCTCTCGCCGATGCGGCTGTAGATGCGCTCGGGGGTGAGCGGCAACTCGCGGAAACGCACACCCGTCGCGTCTTCCAGCGCGTTGGCCAGCGCAGGCGCCACCGGGTTGATGCAGCACTCCGCCATTCCCTTCGCACGCATCGGCCCGACGGAATCCGAAGAATCGACCAGCAGCACTTCGGTCCGGGGAATGTCGGCGAAGGTGGGGATGCGGTAGTTGCGCAGGTTGGGGTTGGTCATCACACCGTTGTCGTCGACGTGGAAGTTCTCGGTCAGCACGAATCCGATGCCCTGGGCGACGCCGCCCTCGATCTGGCCGCGCACCTGCACCGGGTTGATGATGACCCCGGCGTCCGTGGCCTGGACGCTGTCGAGGATGCGGATCTCGCCCGTCACCCGGTGGACGGCGATGCGGAAACCGTGAGCGTTGGAGACGACGCTGCGCGGCGACCCGTACGCCTTGCGCGCCTCCGTGAACCGGATGCCGCGGGGGCGGGCGGCGTCGAGGAGTTCGGTCAACGGCACGCGTGTGCCGTCGCAGAGCACCGCGTCGTCGTCCATCGAGCAGGACGCGACGTCGACCCCGGTGTGCGCGGCGGCGAACGCCAGGATGCGGGTGCGCAGCGCTTCCGACGCCTGCGACACGGCGTTGCCCGCGACGAACAGGCCCGCACTGGCGAACGCACCCGTGTCGAAACCCGTGCGGTCGGTGTCGGACTGCACGAGACGCACCCGCGACGGCGTGGTGCCGAGCTGGGTGGCCGCGATCTGCACGTGCGCCGTCGACGTCCCCTCACCGAATTCGACGGTGCCGACGGCGAGTTCGTACACGCCGTCGTCACCGAGCGTCGCCCACGCTTCCGAGATGTGTTCGGTCGGGGGCGCGGTCTCGTGAAGCCCACACGCGGTGCCCACGCCGACGAGCCAATCCTCGCCCGGCACCTGCCCGTTCCCGGTCCGTCCCAGTGCGGCGTCCACGAGGTCGATGCACTGCCCGAGCCCGTCCTCCCCGAACACGACGTCGTCGGGTCCGTCGTCGATCGCCACCAGCGAGTCACCGGGGCGGACGATGTTGCGGCGCCGCAACTCGACAGGGTCGATGCCCAGCGCGACCGCCAGCTCCGTGATGGCGGACTCGACCGCGAACGCGGGCTGCGTCATGCCGTACCCGCGCAGCGCCCCGCTGGGCACGGTGTTGGTGTAGACGGAATATGCGTCGAACTTCTTGTTGAGGCACCGGTACGTCGAGATCGCGGCGCCGGCGGCGAACAACGTCTCGCCGCCGTGGTTGCCGTACGCGCCCGTGTTCGACACGTTGCGCACCTGGAACGCCGTGAGCGTGCCGTCGGCCCGGGCGCCGAGCTTGACCGTCAGCTTCATCGGGTGCCGCGGCGACGCCGTCGTGAACTCCTCTTCCCGGGTGAACTCGAGGGACACCGGCCTGCCTGTGTCGAGGGTGGCGAGCGCGACCAGATCCTCCGTGATCACCTCCTGCTTGCCGCCGAACGCGCCACCGACCCGCTCGCAGAACACCCGCAACTGGTCGGGGCGCAGATCGAACAGGTGAGCCAGCTTGACCTTCGCGATCGACGGCGATTGCGAACTCGTACGCACGTGCAGGCGGCCGTCCTCCATCCAGGCGATCGACCCGTGCGTCTCGAGATGCGCATGCTGCACCCGCGGCGTGAAGTACGTGCCCTCGTGGATCACGTCCGCCTCGGCGAACCCGGCCTCGACGTCCCCCACCTCACCGTGCAGTTCGAGCAGGATGTTGCGCACCGGGTCCTGGACGAACGGGTCGTCCGAACCGTGCAATTGCGGTGCGCCGTCGGCCATCGCCTCCTCCGGGTCGAACACGGCGGGCAGCACGTCGTATTCGACGACTACCCTGCGGCAGCCCTCCTCCGCGGCACCGACCGTGTCTGCCACCACCGCGACCACCCGCTGTCCGGCGAACCGGACCGTGTCGTCGAGGATGTACGTGTCGTCGGGGTCGACGAGGTGATCGGTGTGGATCGCGGTCGTGAACAGCTTCCGGGGGACGTCCTCCCACATGTACACGCGGTGCACGCCGGGGACGGCGAGCGCCGCCGTCTTGTCGATCGACACGATGCGGGCATGGGCGTGCGGCGAATGCAGCACCTTCATGTGCAGCAGGCCCTCGATCTCCGTGTCCATCGTGAATCGGGCGCGGCCCGTGACGACGTCGGTGGCCGCGGGCGCCCCGACGCTGGTGCCGACGGCCCGGCCCGGTTCGGCGACCTCGATCGCGGCGACACCGTTCACCGCGTCCTCGATCGCCCGGTAGCCGGTGCAGCGGCACAGATTGCCCTTCAACGCGCGGGGCAGGTCGGCCTTCTGCGCATCGGTGAACGTCGCCGACGTCATGATCATCCCCGCGGTGCAGAAGCCGCACTGGAACCCGGGGGCGTCCCGGAACTGCCGCTGCAGCGGATGCAGGTCGTCCGGCGAACCGAGGCCCTCGATGGTGGTCACCTCCCGTCCCTCGGCCCGGAACGCCGGTGTGATGCAGCTGTGCACGGGATCGCCGTCGAGCCACACCGTGCACGCTCCGCAATCGCCTGCGTCGCAACCCTTCTTGACGCCGTGATGGCCGAGCGAACGGACGAACGTCCGCAGGCACTGCCCGGGGTGCGGCTCCTCGTCGAACGTCCTGCCGTTGACGGTGTACGTCATCGTCGCCCTCCTGCCGCGAGTTCGGTCCGGATCTCCTCGGCGTAATACTTCGCGAGGTGACGACGGTGGTCGGGGGTGCCGTTGGGGTCGTCGAACCACACGTCCTCGGGTAACGCGTCGATGTTCTGCTGCAGCGTCCCGGCGTCGGGCACGGTGTCGAACGCGAATCGGATCGGACGGGTGGTGCCCGCCGTGATCGTGAGCAGCAGGCCGTCGGCGTCGGACGACCGGGTGCCGATCATGAACAGCGTCGACCGGCCCAGGTGTGTCAGTGTGAAGCGGCGGTGCGCGTGACGCTTGCGCAGGGCGCCGACCGGGATGTCGATGCGCCGCAGGATCTCACCCGGCGCGAGGACGTTCTCGTGGTTGCCCGTGACGAAGTCGGCGGCGTCCACGGTGCGTTCGGACCCGTCGGCCGCCCACAGTGTGTACGTCGCCTCGAGTGCGACGGCCATCGTGATCATCGGGCCCGCAGGCAGCGACATGCAGATGTTGCCGCCCACCGTCGCCGAATTCCAGACCTTGAACGACGCCAGGAACGCCTCACAACTCGTGGCGAACAGCGAGCCGGCGAGCCAGTCGTCCGGCGGCGCAAAGGCATACAGGTCACGGACCGTGCACGTCGCCCCGATCTCCAGACCCGCATCGTTCGGCACCAGCGAATCCCAGCCGAGCGCCGTCAGATCGACGAGCCTGCGCAGGCCGGGTTGCGGCTCGGAGAACAACCACGTTCCCCCGGCCAGCCACGCGTCGCCGTCCCGCCACTGCGCGCCCGGGCGGTCGGGTGGTCGCCGCACGACATCGGTGATGGTGTTGAGGTCCATATGACTGCTCCACTCGGGAAAAGTGTCGTCGTTCTCGTACCCGGCCTGCGTCAACTCACCTGACTCTAGACACCGCAGTAGCCCTCTCGGCGTTTTTTGCCCTGTTCCACCCGGGGCGAGCGACCGTCACCCGTCGTAGCAGACATCTACCGGCCCGGCCCGACCGCTACTCTCAGGTCCATGGCTGCCAAGATCTCCGCCCACGACGTGCTCGAGTTGGTACTGGACGCAGGCAGCTTCGTCTCCTGGGACACCACTCCTGTCGACGCGCGCCCGAACGAGAAGTACCGGTCCGACCTGCAGAAGGCGGCCGAGAAGTCGGGCGTCGACGAATCGGTGATCACCGGCGTAGGTACCGTCCGCGGTCGCCCGGTCGCGGTCATCGCGTGCGAGTTCGCGTTTCTGGCCGGTTCGATCGGCGTGGCCGCCGCCGAGCGGATCGTCTCCGCCATCGAACGCGCCACCAACGAGGGTCTCCCCCTCCTCGCGTCCCCGACGTCGGGCGGCACCCGCATGCAGGAGGGCACCGTCGCATTCGTGCAGATGGTGAAGATCGCGGCGGCCGTCGCCACCCACAAGGCCGCCCATCTCCCCTACCTCGTGTATCTGAGGAACCCGACCACCGGCGGCGTGTTCGCGTCCTGGGGTTCCCTCGGGCACATCACGGTGGCCGAACCGGGTGCACTCGTCGGGTTCCTCGGGCCCCGCGTCTACGAGGCGCTGTACGGCGAGAAGTTCCCCGAAGGCGTGCAGACGTCCGAGAACCTGTACCGCAACGGCGTCATCGACGGCGTCGTGCCCGCCACCCGCCTGCGCAGGCTCGTGCACCGTGCGTTGCGGGTGCTGATCGATCCGCCGACGCCACCCGCCGCGACCGAACCGGTGCCGGACGTCGACATCCCCGACGTTCCCGCATGGCAGTCGGTGATGCTGTCGCGGCGCGCCGACCGGCCCGGCATCCGCCACCTGCTGCGCCACGCGGCCACCGAGCAGGTGCCCCTCAGCGGCACCGGTCAGGGCGAGACCGAGGGGACGGTGCTGTTGTCGCTGGCCCGTTTCCGCGGCGCGCCGTGCGTGCTGCTGGGCCAGGACCGCGCCGGCCAGTCGGCGCTGAACACGATGGGGCCCGCCGCCCTCCGCGAGGCACGCCGCGGCATGCGGTTGGCCGAGGAGTTGCAGATCCCCCTCGTCCTGGTGATCGACACTCTCGGTGCGGCGTTGTCGCAGGAGGCCGAGGAACGCGGGCTGGCCCCCGAGATCGCGCGCTGCATCTCCGACCTCGTGACGTTGAAGACGCCGACCGTGTCCGTTCTGCTCGGTCAGGGCACGGGCGGCGGGGCGCTGGCGTTCCTGCCCGCCGACCGTGTGCTCGCCGCGCAGAACGGGTGGCTGGCCCCGCTGCCTCCCGAGGGCGCGAGCGCCATCGTCCACCGCGACACCACCCACGCACCCGAGATGGCCGCCGCCCAGGGCATCCGTTCCCTCGACCTGCTGCGGGACGGCGTCATCGACGCCATCATTCCCGAGCATCCGGACGCCGCCGACGAGGCCGTCGACTTCTCCAAGCGGGTCGGCGAGGCCATCTCCCGGGAACTCCGCGCCCTGACCGGGGTCCCGGAGAGCGAGCGCTTCGCGGCCCGGCTCGCCCGCTACCGGAACCTCGGCCTGAACTAGGACAGTTTGATGGTCGGCTTGTACATGTCCATCCACAGTGCGAGGTCGAGGGTGCGTTCGAGTCCGCGACGCGACACCTGAGTGATCTGCGGGGTGTCGACGGACACCGCCCGCGACAGCCAGTCCGCGCTGACCAGGCCGAACACCGGGTGCGAGGGGTCACCGAGCAGGTCTTTGCCGTGCTGCTGCAACGCCACCGCGTACTTCGGGTCCTGGGTGGACGGGTACGGCGACTTCACCCGGTCGATCACCGACTGCGGCAGCACATCCCTGGTCGCGGCCCGCAGCAGGGACTTCTCCTTGCCGTCGAACGTCTTCAGCGACCACGGCGTGTTGTACACGTACTCGACCAGCCGGTGATCGCAGAACGGCACGCGCACCTCGAGTCCGACGGCCATGCTCGCGCGGTCCTTGCGGTCGAGGAGCACGCGGACGAACCGCGTCAGATGCAGGTAGCAGATCTTGCGCATCCGCCATTCGAAGTCGGATTTGCCGTCCAGCCGGTCGATCCCGGATATCGCCGCATCGTACGAATCCTGCACGTAGTCGTCGATGTGCAGGCCCGCCGTCACGTCCGGGGTGAAGATGTTGCTCTCGTCGCCGAAGTGCTCGGCGAACTGCACGAGCCACGGGAAGGTGCTCGCCTGTTGCGCCTTCGGGTCGAAGAACTGCTTGTAGCCGCCGAACACCTCGTCGGCCGACTCGCCGGACAGCGCCACCGTGGAATGCTGACGGATCGCCTTGAACAGCAGATACAGCGACGCGTCCATGTCGCCGAGGCCCATCGGGATGTCGCGTGCCCGGATGACCTTCGCACGCACCGCGGGATCGGCGAGGTCGTCGGAGTCGAGAACGATGTCCTGGTGCGCGGTCCCCGACCTGCGGGCCACGTCGTGCACGTACGGGGTGTCCGGAGTGCCCCGCAGTTCGTCGGCGACGAAATGTTCGGTCTGCCCGACGAAGTCGACGGCGAACGTGCGGACCGTCTCCCCCACCTCGGCGAGTTGCTCGGCGGCGATGCCCGTCATCGCCGAGGAGTCGAGACCACCGGACAACAGCGTGCAGCGCGGCACGTCGGCGACCAGTTGCCTGCGCACAATGTCGTCGAGGAGTTCGCGGACGTGCGCGACGGACGTGTCCCGGTCGTCGGTGTGCGGCCGGGTCTGCAGGGTCCAGTACCGGTGCGTCCGCAGTCCGGTGCGCGAGACGGTGACCACCGTGCCCGGCTCCACCTCACGCATGCCCTCCCACACGGCGTGGCCCGGCGTCTTCACGAACGCGAACAGCTCACGGATCCCGTCCATCGTGACGGTCGGCTCGGCGATCGGATTGGCAAGGATCGCTTTGGGTTCCGAACCGAACAGCACACCGTCGGGGGTCTCGTAGTAGTAGAACGGCTTGATGCCCATGCGGTCGCGGATCATCACCAGGGTGTCGGTCCGCGAATCCCAGACAGCGAACGCGTACATGCCGTTGAGCCGCTCCGCGACGGCCTCGCCCCACTCCAGATATCCGTGGAGCACCACCTCGGTGTCGGAGTTCGTGGCGAACCGGTGACCGCGCCCGTACAGTTCCTCGCGCAGTTCACCGAAGTTGTACACCTCCCCGGAGTAGACCATTGCCACGGTCCCGCCGGGGGTGCCCACACTCATCGGCTGATGCCCGCCCGGCAGGTCGATGATCGCGAGCCGTCGATGCCCGAGCGCTGCATGTTCGACGACCCACGTGCCGCGATCGTCCGGCCCCCGGCAGTTCATCGTCTCGGCCATGGCATCCACGGTGGACTGCTCGACGCGTAGGTCGCGGTCGAACGAGATCCATCCGGTGATTCCGCACATGTGTTCCTCCGGCTGTCGCTGGCGCTCTTCCTTCGGCGCATGGTCAGTTGCGAGGCGGCGAACCGAGTCCGAACCGTAGCAATCACATTGACAGTTCTTTACTCTTGCTAACCACCTATATTCCACGGTAACCCCTTTCCGCGCACAGGCGGCGGGCCCGCAATCGCCGCCGGTCAGAACGGTGCGGGTTCGTCGGGTGCCGCGCGGGTGGCGGGTGGGCTGTTCGGCGGGTTCGACTCCTTCGATGGATCCGGTGGGTTCGACGGTTCCGACACGCTCGGTTTCCCACGCCGGCGTCGTGCCGCGTCCAGGTGCGCCTGCCGTCGGCGGCGCTCGGCCCGGATCCGGGCAGCGGTGTTCTGCGCACGGGTGCGGCGGCGGGACGCGGGGTCAGCGATGCGATCACGCCCACGCGCGCCCAGAATTCCCGAGGACCGCGGACGGTATCGGTGTCCGGTGGGCGCTATCAGCTCGATTCCACCCTCGGCGTCCACCTGCCAATGACCGGAATGTTTGAGCCTGTGATGGTTTCGGCAGTAGGCGGTGAGGTTCCCGGCCACCGTCGGACCTCCGGCGGCGGGATCGGAGTGGTCGAACGGCCGATGATGATCGAGGTCCGTGTTCCAGGCCGCGACATCGCAGTGCAACCATTCGCACCCGCCGACCAGCACCCGCAGCCAGGTTTCGAGAACGGTTCCGGGACGGTACGTGGTCGCCGCGGTGACGCTCGGTGGCCGCACCGTTTCGACGTCGGCGTCGACTGCGATCTCGCGTGCGTGTGCGGCGTCGACGATTCCGTAGCCATCGAGGTAGCCCGGTTCGTCGTGGCCCGCGAGGGTGGAGTTGAGCATGATCAGGTGCACGAGCGGCTTGCGCGCCGTGGGCACGATGCGCGAGTCCTGACTGCAATCGACCCGCTCGCATTCGCATTTCACGTACCCGGCACCGTCGACGAGGGCGGACAGTCCGTCGGCCCGTCGCTGTTCGTAGGTTCGAAGATCTTTCGGGCACACCGTATTTGCCAGTTCGCGCAGGCGTGCGTCGAATGCCCGGCCCTGCACGGCGGGGAGGGATCCGAGGATGCGGCACATGCCGTCCTCGGCGGCGCTGACTCCGACGAACCTGTCGGCCTGCGCTTTCTCCCGCTTGGCCCGCACCCCTGCGGGATCGAGCCTCGCGATGATGCGGTTGGCGGCGTTCGTCAGCCTGCGGCCGGTCAACCCGGTTCCACCGGAGCGCGGTGGGGCCAGAACCTGCTCGAGGAGTTGACGTTCGACCTCGCCGATGCGGTCATCGGTGACGTTTGCCGTCGCGTCCTCGATCAGGCGGACCCGGTACATGTCGAGGTCGCCGCGCGCCATGGCCTCGCGGGTCGCAGGCAACCGGGTGCGCAGCGACATTCCGAGGCCGATCAGACGGCCCGCCGCCGCTCGCCCCATGGTGAGTGCGGCACCGATCTCGGCCTCGACCACTTCGTGCGCGGTCGACGTCCACGCCCCGTCCGTCTCGATCTCGGCAGTGCGGCGCACGAACAGCTCCGCGATCACCGCCAGCTTCCGTTCGGCCACCACCGACTCACTGCGATGCAGGTCGGTCATCAACTCGACCAGACCTACGTCGGATTCCGCGTCGGCGAGACAGCAGACGGTCTCGCGAACCCCCCGATCCAATACCCCCGTATCGAACATGTGTGCCCCTCCTTACGTTTGTGTGGGCAGTTTTACCTCGATTCCGCCGAGATTGAGATAGATCATCGCCGTGAGTGAT